>JAFBAM010000161.1 GCA_019247755.1 Sphingomonas sp. | reverse complement strand
GATGGGCCACGGGCTGTGCGGCGGCTGCGCGGCGTCGCTGACCGGTCAGTTCGACGACCGAAGGGCCGGTCAAGGCCAATTCATCGCCGATTGGGTCCGCATGCTGGATCGAGCTCGCGACAAGGTACGCGCCCGCCATAGCGAACTCGATGCTGACGCCTTCCTCGACATGGAACAAGAGGCTGTGAAGGTGAGCCTCGCCAATCTTCGGACCTTCCCGTGGATCGCGCAGCGTGAGCGGGCCGGAAGCCTAAAGCTTCACGGCGCCCATTTCTCGATCTCCGAAGGACGGCTTTACATGCTCGACGAGGCGAAAGGTGACTTCCGCCCCGTCTAAGCAGCTTAAGAACGGGTGATAAAGCGCTGAACTAGCAGCGGATATCGTAGCTGTAACGCGGCTGGCCGTACTGGTCGACGTAATAGCAATATCCGCGAGTATCGCGATAGTATTGGTGACCGTTGACCGTTGCGCCGAGCACGCCGCCAAGGATCGCACCCGCGACTGCGCCGGTGCCCGGCTTGATGCCCGGAAGCACAGCGCCGGCAACCGCACCGGTGGCAGCGCCAATCGCCGCGCCAGCAACGACGTTGCCGGCCTGGCCGTTGTTCGGCTGGCCATAATAGCCGTTGTTGTAACCGTTGGCGTAGACCGGGTTCCCGTAAGCGTCGTACCCATATTGGTTCGGGTAGGTCGCGCAGCCCGTCACCGCGACACTGGCGGCAAGAGCGGCGCCCAGAGCAAGCTTCCTCATAATCTCGTCCCTTCTCAACACGCCCCCTGCTGTCGCGCTAACAACCGCGATCCCATGCGTTTCGTTCCCGCACCGATCATGTCCCGTTCATGAATGGCACCCGCATCGCGCCCACCGGTGGTCATTCCGCGACGCGGCGCTAAAGACTTCCGCAAACGACTCCGACAGAGAGATTGAATGCGCGACCGACTCCCCGAACAGGAAGCCAATATCGCCCTCCTGATCGATGCGGATAATGCGTCGCCAGACCATCTCGACGAAGTCCTGCTGGTCCTTGGTGAGCTCGGCACGATCAACATCCGCAGGGCTTACGGGAACTGGGCCAAGGCGAGCCTCAAAGGCTGGGGGCAGCTGACCGGCGCGCATTCGATTATCCCGATGCAGCAATTCGACGTCGTCAAAGGAAAGAGCGCGACGGACATGCGCATGACCATCGACGCGATGGACCTCCTCTATCGCGGCAATGTCGACGGGTTCGGCATCATGTCGTCGGACAGCGACTTCCTGCCGCTTGCGCAGCGGATCCGGGAAGACGGCCTCCAGGTCTATGGCTTCGGCACAGCGAAGACACCGGTCTCGTTCCAGCAGGCCTGCTCCCGCTTCTTCGACGTCGGGGCGCTCGGGCTCGAGGAGGAAGAACAGCTCGAGCAGCCGGTGATCGGCAAGGGCCAGCGCCCCGTGGACCCCGAGCTGCTGCAGGTGCTTGGCGCAGCCTACAAGGCGTCGAAGCGAGACGAAGAGGGCTACACCCCGCTCGCCGAGCTCGGCCAGCGTGCCAAGGCCGTCTCAAGCTTCGCTGCGCGCAATTACGGCTATACCCGCCTTTCGGAGCTCATTCGCGCCGTCCCCAACTTCGAGGTGAAGACCGACGATGACGGGCTGCTGCTGGTGAAGCGCCTTCGCTAGCCCCCGCCTGTGGATGCTTCGTCCACAGATATTTCGGCGCTGAAACCGAGTCGACGACTGTGCCCCAGGCGACGCAGAGCGGTAGACTTTTGGACGACAGGGAACGGCGGGGGCGAACAGCCGTTCTGACGCTCAATCCAGGTTAGTCCGACCAGAGAAATATGCTGGCCCGCAACGATCCCGAACAGATTCTCGACACGGCTCTTAATGCGCTTGCGACGGGCCCTGAGTGCCGCGAACTGCTCAACGAACTACCCGTGCCGATTTACACCACAGATGCAACGGGAGCGGTAACTTTCTGGAACAACGCCTGTATTGAGTTCGCGGGCCGAGAACCCGAGCTGGGCCAGGATCGGTGGTGCGTCACCTGGCAGCTCTTCACCACGACGGGCGAGCCGCTGCGCCACGAAGACTGTCCAATGGCTCAAGCGATCCAGCAAAAGAAGCCGATCAGGGATGCCATCGCGATTGCCGAGCGCCCCGACGGCAGTCGCGTCGCCTTCAAGCCTTACCCTACCCCCCTGTTTGATACCAAAGGCCGGCTCACGGGAGCCGTCAATATGCTGATCGATGTCACGGGCCAGCAGGCGGAGGCGCTGCACGATCAGGCTGAGCGCTGCCGTAGGCTTGCTGAAGCGACCTACGACAGAGCAACCAGCAAGGTGCTGGGAGATATGGCCTCCGGCTTCGACGAGACGGCAAACGGCTTAGCAACCAAGCGCGGTTAGCGCGCGGGGCTCAGACCTTCCACCCGGATCGGCGGCACTTCCACGATCGCGTAGGTGCCGGAAGCGATTTCGATCTTGGATCGGTAGAGCCCGTCGAGGATTTCCCGGCTCATCGCGTCCTTGATCCCACGACCGCCATGATCCGGAAGGAGGAACCGGATCGTCAGTTCGAGCCAATTGTCGGTCATGCGCCAATAAACACGTGGGTCGACGTCACCGACAGCAACGCCGAAATCCTTTTCCAACCGCTTCACTTCCTCTTCGCCAATCTTCTGACTGGTCAACGCGTGACGGCGTGCGGACTCGAGCAGCAGTTGCTCCACTTGGTCCGCATCATCTCCGTACTTCACGGGAAGATTGATCTCGTCCCAGATGTACGGGAACTCCCGGGTGTAATTGTACACGGGCTCATCGAAGACCTTGTCGTTGGTGACCGTAACAATGCGCCCCGTGAATTGCCTGCTTCGGATCCACATAGAAGGCGCGTCGCCCTGCTCCTTCGGCGACTGTCCCATTTCCATGATGCGGGTCTGCATGAATGACAGATCGATGACGTCGCCGCGGACGCCGCCCATGACGATGCGGTCGCCGACATTGAAGGTCTTGCCGCGAAGAATGACGAAGTATCCGGCGACTGCGGTGATCACGCGCTGCAGAGCAAAAGCGACACCCGCGCCGATAAGCCCTAGAACCCCGGCGAGGCGCGCCGGGTTGTCGAACCAGATCGACATGATGCCGAGGATCAATATTGCGGCAACGACCAGGCTGACGCCCTGCTTCGCCCAGAACTGGAAGCGCGTGCCGGAGCGACTGCCAATGAAGAGGCCGAGGACGAAGCGCAGCAGCTTCGTGATGAGCCATGCGGCGATGACGAAGCCGATTGTGAGCAGGAGCTTGTGGAGATTGTCGGGCGTCGCGCCGATCAACGTCACGCCGCTTATCTTGGCGCCTTCGACGGGCGACGCGTTCGCGCTGCTATTCAGCGCCGTGTTCAGGAGATCACTCAGGCCCTGCACGAGCCGAAGAACCTGAGCGGGCTTGCGATGTTCCGCTACAGCAGCTCGAGCTCGACCCTCACCTCATCGCCGGCGCCGATGCCGGCTTTCCGCCTGACCTCAGCCTTCACCGGGAGGAGGTAGCCGCCGCTATTGAGCGGGAACACCGACGTCCGCCAGACGACATCATCAATCCGCGCCTCGACTTTCACTGACCCGAAACCGCGCGGATTGCCGAAAGCGTGAGCGCGAATTTCGAGCGACTCTTCCTCCGGCACAGTGAGGAAATACCAACGGCCGGCAGCGTCGGAGCCCTGCCAGATCCACAGTAGCGACGTGACAGCGATCATACGGCGGGCACTGCCGTTGGTCCCTCGCGAAGGCGCCGGCGGTGCTCCCGCCAGGCGGTGTAGAGCCCGCTCGCGGCGATGAGCGCGGCCCCAAGCATCGTGGTGAGCTTGGGAACATCCGAGAACAGCAGCCAGCCATAGATCGTCGCAGCCACGATCTGCAGGTAATCGAACGCCGACACCACGGACACCGGCGCTCTTAGCGATGTCGTCATCAGGAGCTGCCCCACCCCGCCAAAAAAGCCACCGGCGATGACCAGCGCGAAGTCGGTCGCAGGCCGCTCATGCGCGAAGAAGGGCATCAGCATCCCACCGACAACGATTCCCGCCACGGCAAACCAGAAGACGATGGAAACGACATTTTCGCTACGCTGGAGGTGCCTGAGCGTCGTGGTCACGCCGGCCTGTCCAGTCGCGGCGATGAGCGCGATGAATACGCCCATGGCTGGGAGGCTCGATCCGCCGGGCTTGGCAACGATCAGAACGCCCGCAAAACCGATCATCACCGCAGCCCAGCGATGAATGCCGACATGTTCCTTCAGCACGAGGAACGAGAGCACGGTCGCGAAGATCGGCGCGGTGAAATTGATCGCGGTGGCGTCCGCGAGCGGAAGCAGGATCAACGCCTGGAAGGTGAGGCCCATCGACAGCAGTCCCAGGCTACTCCGCCAGACATGCGCCATTGGCTTGTTCGGTCTAAGCGCGGCGACGCTTTCCCGCTTCAGCACCCAGAGGAGCACAACGGGCAGGCTAAACAAAGACCGGTAGAAGACGAGTTCAGGGGCGCTGAGGCCACCGGTGGATGCGAGCTTGAACAACGCGCCCATGGTCGAAAAACTGAGCCCCGAGCCGATCCGGCAGAGAATCCCGCTCAGGACATGCTCGTGGTCATGGGACGCGGCACGGCTCATCCGAGGCGCAATGCAGCAGCAGTTGACGAGCGGTCAAACCGAATGGAGACCCTGTCGTCGGTGACAGACCAGACCGCCTCTTCGCGCTCGCGCCAGCAATGGCTGGCTGACGTCGACACAGCGCTTCAGACGCAGGGTCTCGAAGTGGCCGCTCGACTGGCTGAGCAGGCCCTTGCTGATGGAATTGAGGAGGCTTCGCTCCTGAACCTCGCGGCGTCGACGCGTTTTCAGGAGCAGCGATATGACGAGGCCCTACGGCTGCTGCAGCGTGCGAATGCGCTGGCGCCCAACGACCCGAATGTCTTGAACAGCCTTGGCGTATGTCTGAAAGCCACCGGCGAGACAGACCACGCGCTCCAGGCATTCGAAGCGGCGATCTCCATCGACCCCGACATGGCGCAAGCGCACTTCAATCGGGGCACCGTCCTTGATGACCGAGGCGACCTCCGCGCAGCGCGTTCAGGATATGAACAGGCGCTCGCGCTCGACCCGGACTATCTTGACGCTCGCGCGGCGCTCGCCTGGATTGATGCCCAGACTGGCGACGCGCCGTCCGCCAAGTCGAACGGCGTAAGCGTCCTGGCGAGCGCACCGGATAACATCCTGGCCTGCATGGCCGTGTCTTCGGCCGACCTTCAGCAGGGTAATCTCGCTGCGGCGGCGGCACGCCTGACGCCGCTGAGCCAGGATCCGGGCCTGAGCCCGGTCAACCGCTCGATCGTCGTGGGAATGATCGCCGACATCTATGACGCGACGAACCGCCCGGCCGAGGCTTTCGCCATCTATGGAGCATCGAACACCTTGCTCCGGACGTTGCATCCGGAGTTCGAAGCGGCTGGGCGGGAGACGGCGATCGATCGCGTCCGGCGCCTGACCAGCTGGTTCGAGCGGGCGGAGCGTGCGGAATGGCATACTGCGCCAGAGGCCGATACGGCGCCCGGCGGCGGCCCCGCTGCGCACATTTTCCTGGTGGGCTTCCCGCGATCGGGCACGACCTTGCTCGAGAACGTGCTGGCCGCCCACCCCAAGGTCGTCAGCCTGGAGGAAAAGCCGCTGCTCGATGAAGCGGAGGCCGCCTATCTGACGTCAAATGAGGCGCTGAAGCGACTCGCGCAGATCGGTCCGGATGAAGCGCACCACTATCGCGACGCCTATTGGTCGGCCGTCCGCAGCTTCGGTGTCGAACCAAGCGGCCGCGTCTTTATCGACAAGATGCCGCTCGCCAGCGTGCAGCTGCCGATCATTGCCAAGCTGTTCCCCGAAGCCCGCATCCTATTCGCCATTCGCGATCCGCGCGACGTGGTGCTGAGCTGCTTCCGCCGCCGGTTCGCGATGAATGCGTCAATGTACGAGCTGCTGACGCTCGAAGGTGCGGCAGCCTATTATGACGCCGTCATGCGGCTGTCGGAGCTGTATCGGGGCATATTGCCCCTGCCACAGCAAGTGGTCCGTTACGAAAGCCTCGTCGACAACTTCGAAGGCACGGCGCGCGCGGCGTTCGAGTTCCTGGGCCTCGAATGGGACCCGAGCGTTGCCGATTTCGCCGAGAAGGCGCGCACTCGCGGCATTAACACGCCGAGCGCCGCACAAGTCGTTCGCGGCCTGAACCGTGAAGGCCAGGGCACCTGGCGCCGTTATCGCGACCAGATGGCACCAATACTCCCACTTCTCGAGCCGTGGGCTCAGCGGTTCGGCTACGCTAGCGAGTAAGCTTCCGGTAGGTCGTTCGGTGCGGGCGGGTCGCTTCTTCACCGAGCCGCCGGACCTTGTCCTCCTCGTATGCGGCGAAATTGCCCTCGAACCATTCGACGTGACTATCGCCCTCGAACGCCAGGATGTGCGTTGCCAGGCGGTCGAGGAAGAAGCGGTCGTGGCTGATGATGACCGCGCAGCCCGCGAAATTCTCGATCGCCTCCTCGAGCGCGCCCAGGGTCTCGACGTCGAGGTCGTTAGTGGGCTCGTCGAGAAGCAACACGTTGCCGCCCCGCTTTAGCATCTTGGCAATGTTGACGCGGTTGCGCTCGCCGCCTGAAAGCTTGCCGACGTTCTTCTGCTGGTCCTGGCCCTTGAAGTTGAAGGCGCCGACATAGGCGCGCGTCGACTGGTCGTGGCCGTTGACCTTCATGTAATCGAGCCCGTCCGAGATCTCCTCCCAGACGTTCTTCGAATTATCGAGATGGTCGCGGCTTTGGTCGACGTAACCGAGATGGACGGTCGGACCGACGTCGATCGTCCCCGAGTCCGGCTTCTCCTGTCCGGTGATGATCTTGAACAAGGTCGACTTGCCCGCGCCGTTGGGTCCGATGACGCCGACGATACCGCCGGGCGGAAGCGTGAAGCTCAGGTCGTCGAATAGCAGCTTGTCGCCGTAAGCTTTTGAAATCTTGTCGACCTCGATGACCTTGCCGCCGAGGCGTTCAGGTACCTGGATCAGGATCTCGGCCTTGCCGGGGACATGCTTTTCCTGCGCGGCAACGAGCTGGTCGAACTTGGCGATACGCGCCTTCGACTTGGTCTGGCGGCCTTTCGGGCCCTGCCGGATCCAGTCGAGCTCATCCTTGATGGCCTTCTGGCGCCCGGATTCCTCGCGCTCCTCCTGCTCGAGGCGCTTTGCCTTCTTCTCGAGATAGGTCGAATAATTGCCTTCGTAGGGGAAGTATTTTCCGCGATCGAGCTCGAGGATCCAGCTGACCACATTGTCGAGGAAGTAGCGGTCATGGGTGATCATCAAGACCGCCCCCTCATATTCCTTCAGGTGGTTTTCGAGCCACTGCACGCTCTCGGCATCAAGGTGGTTGGTGGGCTCGTCGAGCAGCAGTATCGACGGCTTCTGAATGAGAAGGCGCGTCAGCGCGATCCGGCGCTTCTCGCCGCCTGAAAGGTTTTCGACCGACCAGTCGGACGGCGGACAGCGGAGCGCCTCCATGGCGACCTCGAGCTGGTTGTCGAGCGTCCAGCCGTCGACCGCGTCGATCTTGCCCTGGAGTTCGCCCATCTCCTCCATCAGCTTGTCGAAGTCGGTGTCGTCCTTCGGGTCGCCCATTTCCGCCGAGATGGCATTGAAGCGATCGACCATGTCCGCGACGTCGCGTGCGCCATCCTTGACGTTCTCGAGCACGTTCTTGCTTGGATCGAGCTGCGGCTCCTGCGGCAAATAGCCGACCGTGATGTTCTCGCCCGGCCAGGCCTCGCCCTGGAAGTCCTTGTCGATGCCGGCCATGATCTTCATCAGCGTCGACTTGCCGGCGCCGTTCGGGCCGACGATTCCGATCTTCGCGCCCTGGTAGAATTGCAGGTTGATGTGGTTGAGCACCGGCTTCTGCGCGCCGGGGAAGGACTTGGTCATGTCCTTCATGACAAAAGCATATTGGGCGGCCATGGGGTCGCAAATTTCCTTCAAGACTGGGGATTGCCGCGCCAGTTAGGCGAGGTAGCGCGCTTTTTCTAGTCGCGGCCGACCATCACCTCGGCATTCGCGAACCGATAGTCGCGATACTGATCGCGAAGATCCTTCTTGCTGAGCTTGCCGGTTGCCGTGTGCGGCAGCGATTCCACGAACTCGATCGCGTCCGGCATCCACCACTTCGCCATCTGACCGCTCAGGAACGACCGCACGTCGGCCTCACACACATTGCTGTCCGGATCGCGGACGATCAGCAGCAGCGGGCGCTCGTCCCACTTCGGATGCGGGACACCGATCGCTGCAGCCTCGGCTACGCCGGGGCAGCCGACCGCGGCATTCTCGATTTCGATGGAGCTGATCCATTCGCCGCCCGACTTTATGACGTCCTTGGCCCGGTCGGTGATCTGGATGGTGCCGTCGGTATGGATCGTCGCCATGTCACCAGTGTCGAACCATTGGTCTTCCCCGCAGGCATCGGCGTCCTGCCTGAAATATCGGCGCACGACTGCCGGGCCGCGTGTTTGCAGCTTCCCCGAACTGACGCCGTCGCGAGGAAGCACATTGCCATTGGCGTCGACCGTACGGAGCTCGACCCCGAACATCGAGCGCCCGGGGCGGGCCATATAGTCCACTTGCTCATCCTCGCTCATTTCGTCCCAGTCGGATGGCGGTGCCCCGACCGTGCCGACGGGTGACATTTCGGTCATGCCCCACAGGTGATTGACGTGGACGCCGCGCTCGCGAAACCAGCGGATCGTTGCGGGCGGGGCCGACGAGCCGCCGATGATCACCAGGCGCAGCTTGCCCAGGCTGGCGCCGGTGCGCTCGACATGGTCGATCATGCCGAGCCAGACCGTCGGAACGCCGGCGCTGTGGGTCACCCCCTCTTCGTTGAACAGCTGGCAGAGGTGCTCAGGCCGGTTGTCGCCGCAGATCACCAGCTTCGAGCCGGAAATGGCCACCGCATACGGAAGGCACCAGCTGTTGGCGTGGAACATCGGAACAACGGGGAGGATCACCGAGCGCGCCGACAGGTCGAAGATGTCCGGGACGATGATGCTCATCGCGTGCAGGACGGTCGACCGATGCTCGTAGAGGACTCCCTTCGGATTTCCCGTAGTCCCGCTGGTGTAGCAGAGCCCGCAGGGGTCGCGTTCGTCACCCTCGTGCCACCGATAGTCACCATCTTCGACGGCAAGAGCATCATCGAACTCATCGTCAAAGCAGACGAAGTGGCGGGTAGCGGTGAGGTTGGGCTTCAGCCGTTCGATTAGCGGCGCGAACGCGCGATCGTAAAGGATTGCCCGATCTTCCGCATGATTGATGATGTAGGTCAGCTGGTCGTCGAACAGGCGTGGGTTCAGGGTATGCAGCACACCGCCCATGCCGACCACGCCGAACCAGGCATTGAGGTGCCGGTCATGGTTCATCGCGAGGGTCGCGATGCGGTCCCCCGGCCTAAGGCCGAGCCGCTCAAGTGCCTGCGCCAGGCGGCGGGCGTCATGAGCGACTTGCTTCCAATTGGTCCGGACCATGGTGCCGTCAGGCCGCGCAGCAACGATCTCGCGCAGGCCATGCTCGCGTTCGGCATGATCCATCAGCCGCATGATGCGGAGCGGGAAATCCTGCATTGCGCCGAGCGTACCCATCAGCGCCTCCCCCAAATGAGGACGCGCATCATGGCGCAAAAACAGCAGTCTTCAAGCGTTTAGAACGGGAGCTTGAACCCCGGAGGAAGAGGGAGGCTGGTCTGCATCTTCTGCATTTCGCCAGCCGCAGCAGTATCGGCCTTTGCCCGCGCATCGTTGATGGCGGCCGCAACGAGGTCTTCGACCATGGTCTTTTCAGACGGCTGCAGCAGGCTTTCGTCGATGTCGACGCCGAGGATTCGCCCCTTGGCGGTTGCGCGGATCTTGACCATCCCGCCGCCCGCGACGCCTTCGACCTCGATCGTGTCGAGGGTGTCCTGCGCCTTCTGCAGTTCGGCTTGCGCATTCTGCGCCATTTTCATGATTTCGTCGAAATCGGGGAGTTCAGGCATGTCAGGCGCCTCTGGTTGAAAAGGATTCGAGCTCGGAATCCGGGAATGCGTCCATCACCGAGCGGACGTTGGGATCGGCGAGCACATCCGCGCGAACGCGTTCCTCGGCCATTTTCTCCTGATCGAGGAGCGACGGCTCGGCGCTTTCATCGGAAAGCGATACCTGCCAGCTTGCTCCCGTCGCCGATTTGAGTGCCAGCGCCAGGTCGCGCGGCCAGTCGGGCCCCAGCGGCCGCATCGGCTTCAACACAAGCTCCGGCGGCGCAAAGCGCACCACGCCAACAAGATCGTGCAGCTGCTGTGCGAGCAGCGCCTTCTTGCTGTCTTCAAGGAGCTTCACGAGGGCGCGAAAGTCGGACGGCAGGCGCGCCGTCGTGCCCGATGGCTTCGCCGCCGGCGCCGATGAAGCGATTGCGACCGCGCCCTCTCCACTCAGTTTCGCGATGAGCGAGGCGGGATCCGGCATCTCGGCGGCGTGGATCAGTCGCAGCAAGGCCATCTCCGCCGCCTCGCGTGGGTCGGGCGCAATCTCGACGTCCTGCAAACCCTTGAGCAGCATTTGCCACAGGCGGTGAATCGTGCCCCATGACAGAGCGCTCGCCATCTCCGCAGCGCTGTCCCGCTCTTCGGCGCTCTGCAGTGCGTCGGCATTCGCGCCAGCCTTGGCTCGCGTCGCGGCGTGAAGGCTCTCCATCAATCCGCGAAGCAGCTGCGTCGGGTCGATCCCAAGCTCATGCGCCTGGTCGAGCTCGGCCAGTGACGCAGCCGCATCGCCAGAGAGCATCAGGTGCAGCAGCCGGCGAATCCGGCCACGGTCGGCGAGGCCCAGCATGTCGCGCACCTGGTCCACAGTTACTTCGCCAGAGCCGTGGGCGATCGCCTGATCGAGGATGGACAGTCCGTCGCGGGCCGAGCCTTCGGCGGCACGTGCGATCATGCCGAGCGCCTCGGGCTCGACCTCGACATTCTCAGCTCTCGCGACCTCTGCGAAGTGCGCAGCCAGTTTCTCAGCCGGGATCCGCCTGAGGTCGAAACGCTGGCAGCGGGACAGGACAGTCACCGGCACCTTGTTTACCTCGGTGGTCGCAAGGAAGAACTTCACATGCTCAGGCGGCTCCTCAAGAGTCTTGAGCAAGCCATTGAAAGCTTGCTTGGAAAGCATGTGAACTTCGTCGATGATGTAGATTTTGTAGCGCGCGCTGACGGGTGTGTAGCGGACTGCGTCGATGATCTCGCGGATGTCGTCAATGCCGGTATGGCTGGCGGCGTCCATCTCGATCACGTCGATATGCCGGCCTTCGGAAATGGCCCGGCACGGCTCGCAGACGTTGCATGGCGTGATCGTCGGCCCGCCCTGCCCATCCGGCCCAATGCAGTTCAGCGCCTTGGCAATCAGCCGCGCGGTTGAGGTCTTGCCGACACCGCGTACTCCAGTGAGCAGGAATGCGTGCGCAATCCGCCCACGCTCGATCGCATTGGCCAGCGTCTTGACCATCGCGTCCTGGCCGATCAGCTCCGCGAACGTCTGAGGACGGTATTTGCGCGCAAGCACCCGATACGGCGAGGCGCCGGCGGGCTGTTGAGGCTGCTCAGGAATGTCGAGGCCCAAACCAGGCGATTCGTCGTCGTTCACAACAGCGGTTTAGGAGGTGATGCTCATCTTTGCGAGCGGTGGAAGCCGACGACCCGGCACGAAATCGTTGTGGCTGCTTCCTTCCGGATCTGACCAGGTTGGCGACAGCGCCGTCCGCCGACTTCCGCGCGGGCATATGGGCGAAGGCAGCCGGGTCCGCAAGGCTGGCACCACTTCCTTCATTGACCATTCACGCTTGGTGGAGGACGTGGTTGCGCCATGCTTACCGCCGCGCTTGTCCCGATCCTCCTCGCGGCGGCCGAAGCCCCGATCAACGTTACCGGTCATGCGTGGGCGCCTTTCATCAGCCCGATGGGCGAGCCGTTTCGTGCCAAGACGCGCGATGACGATACGCTGGCCGACTGGTTCAGGAAGGCCGACCTCGATCATGACGGGACGCTGACCGCCGCCGAGATGGAGGCCGATGCCGATCGCTTTTTCAAAACGCTCGATGCAGACGGTAGCGGCGAGATCGATCCCGATGAGCTCGCTCATTACGAATATGAGGTAGCGCCCGATATCCAGGTGATGTCGCGGACGAGGCGTTCGCCGACAGACCCGCTTCCCGTCGCTCGTCGCCCCGAGAGCTTGGAGCCCGAGCGTAGCGACGGCAGATCGCGGCGGCAGCGCAACCGCGAGGACGAGGCCCAATTGGGAATCGGCGGCGCATTGCAAGGTGGTGCGCGCTACTCGCTTCTCAATATCCCGGAGCCGGTTGCGGCGGCGGACACCGACTTCAATCGGGGAATTTCTTTGGCCGAATTCCGACAGGCGGCCATCAGCCGTTTCGAGTTGCTGGATTCGGCGCATCAGGGCAGGCTAACCCTAGAAGCGCTGCAGGTCCGCCGCGGGGCGATGCTCGCGAAGATTCGATCCAAGCCCGACGAGAAAGCGCTCGATGCCCGTGTCGGTAATCCGCTGCCGCCGCAGAACTAGTAACTTGCGTCCCAACTCGTTTCGCGCTTCCTGCTGGTGACATTATGATCCTTCCCATTCTGCTCCTCGCCGCGCAGGCTCCCGCGACTGCTGCACAAGTGGTGCCACCCACCCATCGTTGGACGCGTTTGTTTATCAGCCCGATGGGCGAACCGTTTCGGCCGAAGGACCGCGACGATGATACGCTGGCCGACTGGTTCGCGCAGGCCGACAAGAATCACGACGGCCGGCTGACCCTTGATGAAATGCAGGCCGATTCAGAGCGCTTCTTTGCAACGCTGGACGTCGGTCACGACGGTGAAATCGATCCCGACGACATCACGCGCTATGAGCAGGTCGTCGCGCCGGAAGTCATCAGCGGCGGCAGCTACGGGTTGATGGAAGCCGCTTCTGATGGGGGTGGTAGTAAGCGCAAGTTTTTCCGAGGCGGCGATGATCAACACCAGGGCGCCGGGCGTTTTGGATTGCTCGACCTTCCCGAACCGGTTGTTTCCGCCGATTCGAACTTCAACCGTGGCGTATCAGTGACCGAGTTTCGCCAGGCGGCCGCCCAGCGCTTCCTCGCGCTGGACCTGGATCATCATGGCTATTTGACGCTCGCCGGCCTCGAAGTGATCCGGCCCGCCCCTCCCGTCGCGGGGAAAGCTCCGGAAGCTGCGCGAATCCCGAACGAAGACCCCCTGCCCGACCAGCAGGACCCGCACTAGCGTCCCATCCAGTTCCGGGCTTCGGGCGGCACTCTCACGCTCAGGCTCTTCATTCCCTCAGTGAGGAGGATCTGACAGGCAAGCCGCGAGGTGCGGGTCGCATGTGCGGCGAGATCGAGGAGATCCTCTTCCTCCTCGCTCGCGGGCGGCAGCTTCTCGAAATCCTCGGCTTCGACGATGACGTGGCAGGTCGAGCAAGCCATCACCCCCTCGCACGCGCCTTCCAGCGGCTCGCGCGCTGCCCAGGCGACATCGAGAAGCCGCTGCCCGGCTTCCGCTTCCACTTCCTTGTCGAGGCTCCCGTCCACCCGGAAAAACCGCACCAAAGTCACGCGTCGAGTTTCTCCTGCTCGACCGCAGCCTTCGCGAGTCGATGGCAGGCATCAACGAGCTCATGCTGCGTCGTGTAACGCCCGAAGCCCAGGCGGATCGACGAGCGTGACTCACGATAGTCGAGGCCAAGGGCGCGCAGCACATGGCTCGGGCGGCCCGAGCCGCTGGCGCACGCACTGCCGAGAGAAAATGCGATGTCGCGTAGGTCCGCGATCAGCCGCGCCGCATCCACGCCTTCGCGGCGGATGTTGAGGTTGCCGGGATAGCGGTGCGCGATGCTGCCGTTGATGATCCAGCCCGGCCCGAGCGCATGGACTGCCGCCTTCCACAATTTCTGGACGTGATCGAAGTCGCGGGTGCACCGTTCGTCGGCGAGCTTTGCCGCGGCGCCGAAGCCTACGCAGAGCGCGGGCGACAAAGTACCCGAACGAAGACCCTGCTCCTGCCCGCCACCATGGATCAGCGGCGCTGGCTCGTGACCCTTGCGCATCCACAAGGCGCCAATGCCCTTGGGCCCGTGGATCTTGTGCGCCGAAACAGCAACCAGGTCAGGCCCGTGGCAGAGCTCGACGCGGCCCAGGGCCTGAACCGCATCGGAAAGAACCAACGCACCGACCTTGTGAGCCATCTCCGAAACGGCGGTCAGCGGCTGCCGAACGCCAATCTCATTGTTGACCATCATGACCGAGACGATGAGCACGCGCTCGTCGAGCTCGCGCTCGAGAAGATCCAGGTCGAGACGTCCTTCACGATCGACCGGCAGGATGGTCAGGTCCACACCCTGGCCCCCCAGCCACTCGCAGGTGTCGAGAACCGCGGCATGTTCGGTCGCGACAGTAATGATCCGGTTCCGACCTTTCGGCGCCTTCTCGACGGTTCCTTTTAGCGCCCAGTTCAGGGCCTCGGTCGCGCTGCCGGTGAAGGCGACGTTGCCGCCCTTGAGGTCGATCGCCTTCTCGACCTGCTTGCGTGCAACCTCGATCGCTGCCGCAGCCTCATGACCCCAGCGCGACGGCGAATGCGGATTGGCGAACTTTTCCTCGATCCACGGCTCCATCGCCTGCGCCACCTCGGGCGCGACCGGCGTTGTCGCCTGGTAGTCGAGGTAGATCATGCCGCCTGGGTGGAGGCTCGCGCCGCGACGCGGCTCCACTCATTGAGGAAAGCGTCCACGTCGGCCTCACTCGTCGACGGACCGAAGCTGATCCGAAGGAAGCCGGCGGCAATGTCGGCCGGAACCTGCATCGCTTCGAGGACGTCGCTCTTTTTCATCTTGCCCGAAGAGCAGGCGCTTCCGGCGGAAACGGCAAATCCGGCCAGATCGAACTGGACGAGCAAAGACGCGCTCGAAGCGCCTGGTAATGAGATCGAACCGATCGTCGGAATTCGCTGACTGTCTTCGGCAATGATA
>JAFBAM010000077.1 GCA_019247755.1 Sphingomonas sp. | reverse complement strand
ATTGCCGAGGCCCGGAAAGACGCCGATCATGTCGTCGCCAGCATCTTCGTGAATCCGTCGCAATTTGGAGAGGGCGAGGACTTCGGCCGATATCCGCGGCGCGAAGCCGAGGATGCCCGAATGCTGGAGCAGGCGGGCTGCGACTTGTTGTGGATGCCCTCGGTCGTGGACATCTACCCTGACGGATTTTCGACCAAGGTCAGCGTCACCGGAGTTTCGGAACGATGGGAAGGCGAGGCGCGGCCGGGCCATTTCGACGGAGTCGCGACCGTCGTCGCCAAGCTGCTGCTGTCGGTTCGGCCCGATGTGGCGGTGTTCGGCGAAAAGGACTTCCAGCAGCTGGGGGTCATCCGCCGGATGGTCAGTGACCTCAACATCCCCGTGGAGATCGTCGGAGTTCCGACGGTGCGCGAGCCCGAGGGCCTCGCGCTCTCCTCACGCAACGCCTACCTTTCGACCGACGAGAGGCAGCGAGCGGTCGCGCTGCCTCGAGCGTTGGGCGACGCCCGGAAGGCAATTCTCAACGGCGCCCCAGTGGCGAAAGCGGTGCGCGAAGCCAAACAGGCTTTGGTCGACGCGGGTTTCTTTCGGATCGATTATCTTGCACTGGTTGATGCTTCGACCCTCGAACCACTCAACGAGCCAAGGGGCGAAATGCGGCTCCTTGCGGCCGCGGTGATCGGCACCACCCGGCTCATCGACAATATCGCGATTTCGCGTGGTTGAATCGCGTTAACCATTTTTTTGCCGTTCACGGACGAACTTCGGTCCCAGAAGGACTGAGGGGACAAGAAAATGGGGGCGATTAGTCAGAAGAGCGCGGAATTCCTGCTTAGGAGCCGCCTTGCCGATGCCGAAGCCGGCGATGTCGATGCATTGTTCGAGCTTGGCGTGACCTATTCAACAGGCCGCGGCGGGATCGCCGTCGACCTGATCGAAGCTCATAAGTGGTTCAACCTCGCGGCACTTTCGGGCAGCACCCGCGGCCAGGAATGCCGGGCCGAGATCGCCTGCGAAATGACGGCTCGTGAGATCGCCGAAGCACAACGCCAGGCGCGCTCCTGGCTGAGCACGACCAGCGTCCACCGCCGCGCCGCTTAAGTCAGCGAATCAGCACCGTCACTGCGCGGCCCAAGCCTGGCCGCTCCTTGCCCCATGTCGTCGCAGAGACCTGCGCTGCGGGCACTCCAAGCAGCACCAAGTAAGAGCGCGCTTCCTCGGCTCGCCTCGCGCCAACTGCCAGCGCATGATCGCGGGTGTCGCCGCCATCGCCATAACCTTCGACCCGGGCGACCACTTCCGGATGCCGGCGGAGCCAATTGGCCTGCGCGCTCAGCACGGTTCGGGCGGCGATACTGAGGCCGACATTCTCTGCGCCGAAATAAACGGTGGTCCCGCCAGATTGCGCAGCGAATTCTGCGCGTTGCGCGTCGATGCCCTGAAGTACCGGCTGCTGCTGTTGCGGTGGCGTCGGTCCCCGCCGCCTTAGCCCGGGAAGTTGGGCCTCAGCGGCTGCCGCACCGAGCAGCAGTGCGAATGTGAAAATAATCTTGCGCATCAGTCCACCACTCCAGACCAATCGGGGTCCGATCCGCCCTGCGGAATCGTCACGGCTCGCGGCTCGCTGCCGTCGAGCGCGACCCGGGCGAGGCCTGCCGCGCCGTTGGCGCCAGCGCGCTGGAACAGGATCTCTCGGCTGCTCGCAGCCCAGGCTGGGCCCTCATCGCCGGGGCCATTCGTCAGGAGTCGCTCGCCCGTCCCGTCGGGTTTTACGATGCCGATCCGGCGGCCGTCCTGGCTGCGGCGGGTGAAGGCGATCCATTCGCCGTCCGGGCTCCAAACCGGTGAGCCGTACCAACCCCCACCGAAGCTGATCCGCCGCTGGCCGCTGCCATCGGCGTTCATCACATAAAGCTGTTGCGAGCCGCCGCGATCGCTTTCGAAGACGATCCGGCTTCCATCGGGTGCGAAGCTGGGGTCAGTGTCGACCCCAGGCGCGGTCGTCAGCCGTTGCGGCGCTCCCCCTGCGGAACTCGCGACATAGATGTCGCTATTGGCGCCGGTCATCATCGAGAAGGCAATCTTTGTCCCATCGGACGAGAAGCGCGGCGCGAAGCTCATCACATCGTTCGGGAGTAGCGGGCGATCCTGATTCGATCCGAGATCGATGAGGTGGACGTTGGGCCTGCCGCCCGCGAAGCTGACATAGGCGAGCTGGGTCGCCTTGGGCGCGATGCGTGGGGTCAGCACCATGGCGTCGCCGGCGGTAACGTAGCGATGGTTGTAACCGTCGCTGTCCATCACCGCGATCCGGCGGGTGCGGCCGTCACCAACGCCGCTTTCGGCGACATAGGCGATCATCGTATCGAACATGCCCGGAGCGCCGGTAATCGCGGTGTAGGCGAGGCCAGAACATTTATGCGCTGCTCGGCGCCAGTCCTTGGGGCCGATGGCGAAGCCCTTGCGGGCCAGCTCGCGGCCCTTGTCGAGATCGTAGACGTAGCAACCGACGGTCAGCCGCCCATCCTGGCGCGCCTGGACGAAGCCTGTAACGAGCGCCTTGGCGCCTTTCGCGCGCCATTTGGAGAAGCTCGGCGCGGTAACTTCGGGATAGGAATAATAATCGTCGCGATTGGGCTGCAGCGGCATCACCTCGGCGGTTTGGCGCAAATCTGATTCGATCTGCTGCGTGACCTGCCAGCCGACCGCCAGCATCTCATTGCCCTGGCTGCCGCCGTTGGGGCTGGTGAGCGGCGGGATGGCGATGACCGTCGCGGCCGGCTGGACCGCTTGCTGCGCCGCAGCCGCCGGCCCGATTCCGAGCAGCGCAAGTGATAGGATTGTCCGCTTCATCGATCCGCTGTGATTGCCTTGAATTTCTCGACCCATTCGCTGGGCTGCCGCCGCGGCCGGCCTTCGCCGTCGAGGAAAGCCGCCGTGACGCGAGCGTCGGTCAACAGTTCCGGCCCCCGCATGACTCGCTGATGAATATGAACGCTCGATGCGCGGACTTGTTCGACACTGCTGACGACTTGCACATCGTCGCCGAGCTTCGCTGGCCGTCGGTATTTGATGTCCACCTCGAGGACGGCATAAGCGCTGCCTGAGCGCCTGAGTTCGGCGGCCTGATCCACGCCGACGGCACGGATCATGTCCGATCGCGCGCGCTCCATGAACTTCAAATAATTGGCGTAGTAGACGATGCCGTAGGCGTCAGTGTCCTCGAAATAGACGCTCAAGGCGAAGCGATGCTCGGTGCCTACGAAGCCGCCGCGGTAGGGCGTGTCGAGCGATTCAGCCACCATTGCCTCAAGCCTGTAGCGACGGCGGACTCGTCGCGTAACCCCGCTTGACTCTCGTGTAACGTTAAGGTTACATGTAACTCACAGGTTACACAGGAGCAGGGGAATGAATAGTTATCTGGCGGGCGTGTTGGTTGGGATTGGAGCCGTCTTGTTGGCCGCTGCGATTGCGAAACTCCGCAGTCGAAACCTGCCGGGAAGCCTTGCCGAGAAGGCCGAGGTCCTGAGCAAGCGCAGGGCCCGGATGCTTCCACCGCTCGGTGCCATCTTCCTCGCGCAGCAGGCGAGCTATTTCTCGACACCCGCGACTACGGCTCCCCGAACCGTCGACACGGTGAAGATCTCGGCCTGGCTGCTGCTCTCGATTGTGCTGCTCGCTGCGCTGGCGACGAAGGGCTTCTGGTTCCACTCAAAGGAAGTGCGCGACCTCATCGACGACGAGAATACGCGCGCCAACCGCAATCATGCGATGCGTTCGGGATTCCTTTTCGCCATGGGCGCAGGCGTCTGCGTCTATGTGCTGACAATGTTCGAGCCGGTCACTGCGCGAGAGGCGGTTCACATCATGATGTCAGCGGGAATCGCCACCGCGCTGATCCAATGGGGTTTCCTCGAGCGCCGCGCCTACCGGGATGCCTGAGCGGCTCCTCAACAAGCTGAAAGACCGCCGCACCGAGCTCGGCCTCACCCAGGCTGAGCTCGCCGAGCGGTGCGGAGTCACGCGCAAGACGGTGAACACTGTCGAGAATGGCGTCTTCACCCCGTCGGCAACGCTGGCCATTAAGCTTGCGCAGGCGCTGGAGTTCAGCGTCGAGCAGCTGTTCTGGATCGAGCGCTGACGTCCTCCACGTGGCGGATGAGGTCGCCTTGGGCTTCACTGACATCGGAGAGGTGCATGCCCCAGCCCGGCAGGAACATGTTGAGAATGCCGACCTCGCCGCCGACGCGGTCGGTCCATTTCTCCCCCGGCTTGTGGTTGGTTCTGATCCACAGATAGCCACGCTGGCCGTCGTTGACGCACTTGGCCGAGACCAGTCCTTCGGTGCGTAGGTAAGGCGACGGCGGCGGGCCTTCGGTCGACCAGCTGATCGGGCCGCCGGGCACGGGCAGGTTCGACCGCGAGTACCAATAGCTGTCGAGCGCCACCCAGTCGGTTGCTCCAGGGCGCGCGGGGTTTACGCAACCAACGGTCATCCCGGGCTGGTCGGCGATCCCGAAGATGGCGCCGACGGGCGGAACGTTTTTCTCGCGGAAGCTGACATAGCTGATCACGCAGCCAGTCTCACCGACCCGGCTGCAGAGCGGTGTCTTCTTGTACGTGCCGCCCACCAGCTTGCCTTGGGGGACGATGGTGTCGAAGCCGGGCAGGATCGCGAGCTTCATGCGGGCCGCCAGCGCCGGATTATTCTCGATCTCCTTCGCGATCAGCATCTGCAGCATGAAGCTGCCCTGACTATGGCCGACCAGGACGAAAGGCCGCCCGTTATTCTTGGTCGCGATGTAGTTTCGCCAGGCATGCAGGACATCGACGTAAGCGAGCGCGGCGGCGGCGCTGATGTCGGTCCCGGCAGAGTAGGCGGCGACAGCGCCCAACGTAATCTGGCGATAGATTGGAGCGAATGGCCGGCAGACGCTCGCGAAGCGCGCGAATTGCGTCAGCGTCGCGCCATGCTCCTCGCCGCCGACGTT
>JAFBAM010000019.1 GCA_019247755.1 Sphingomonas sp. | reverse complement strand
GGTCTGCTCGGAGTCGCGCTGACCCGCCCCAATCCGCAGGCTGCGACGGCGCTCGCAATTGCCGGGCTCGTCATCCAGTTTGTCATGTTCGCCGAACTGCTGGCTCTCATTGAGATGCTGCTCATCGACGGTCCGTTGGCCGCAGGTGTGTTTGTTGCTGCGTTGGCAGCGCTTCCGGCGATCGTCGAGACCGAGCCTGAAGGTTCCCGCCCCGCGGTCCTCGCCGTCACTTGTGCCGCCATTCCACTCTGGCTCGCCGCGCTGCTGATGCCCCGCGCCAGCACCGAGCGGCCGCTGCAATTCAGCATCGATTATTTCCGCGATAAATCCAACCAGACAGCCAATTGGGCCGTGGCGACCAAGCAGGCTCCCTTGCCCGACAACTTCCCGGGCCGTTGGGAGAAATCGGTGCTTCCCTATAACGGCCGCACGCGCTGGGTGTTATCGGCGCCGCTGCTCTCAACGCCAGTTGCACAGGCGCGTGTCATTTCCAGCGAGGCCAATGGTAACGGGCGCCGGGTGCTCATCGCGCTCTCGCCAGGTGGCGGAAATACGGTCTCGATCCGGTTCCCGAAGGAAGCTGATGTCAGAGCACTTGGACCGGTCGGCTCACCAGTTGTGATCCCGGCAAGAGGCGAACCCGAGAAACCCATCCTGCGCTGCACGGGCCGCGCGTGCGAAGGACTTCAAGTCGAAATCCTATTCGGAAATCAGAAACCCGTCGAAGCCGAACTCTTCTCGACCCGGTTCGGGCTGCCTGCCGAAGGACGAATGTTGCAGGCCGCGCGGCCTGCCAATGCAATACCGCAATATGCGCCCGATCAGACCGTGACGATGAGCCGCCTCAAGGTCTAAGGCAGCTCGATCATCAGATGGCCGAGCTTCCAGAGGTGCTCAAAATAGCGCCGCCCGAATTCGTCTGGCACTTCCTCAAGCGCGGGCACGCCGACGATCTCCCCGATCGCCCGTGTTCCATCGGCGCCGTCGATGACGAATTGCTCGAGCTCCGAGCATTTCAGCTCATACGGCCCGCGCTGGAATAATCCCCGCCCCTTGCGAGCCAGTCCGGGCGCCCAATGCGGCACGAAGTTCCGCCAGTCATCTCGCTCGAAATCGACTTGCGCCACATGGCCCGGATGGCGGACCGTGAACATGTGCATGCCGGCGGCCAGCCCCAGCATCTCAACTGCCGCCCAATGGTCGGTTGGGCTGAGCGGATCGACCGCGGCGGCGATGGCGCTGTCGGGCCCCCAGCCGCCGTTCCGCCAGTATGGAAAATTGTCGACCCAGTTCTGGAACTCGAGCCCCGCAACCTCGACCAGCTCCATCACCTGCGGCACGATATAGGCCCGGTCCTCCGGATGCAGGAACGTATCGACGACCGCCGCGTCCTCCTTCAGCTCGTCCGCAGCGCGAATATAGTCCTGCACGTAATGCCGGGATGGCAGCTCCTTGAGGATCTGCCGAACCTGGACGACGCCCTCGCTAGACTGGGCAATACCCATGCGCCGGAACGCGTCCTGCAGCATATACACTCCGGTGCGAACCGTCGCACCGTACAGCATCAGCACCATCACTCCGTCCGGCGCGAGGACGTCGCGCAATGCGGCTAGGCCCGCAGCCGGATCGGCCATGTGGTGAAGCACGCCGGTGCAGAGAATGACGTCGAATCTCTGCCCAATCGATCCCACGTCAAGCAAGTCACCCTTGAACAACGTCAGGTTCTTGAGATGGTGTTTGTCCTGAAGGAACCGCTCGTGTGCGAGCGACGCTTCGGAGAGGTCGATGCCAACCACCTCGTCGCCCGGGTTCATGTAGGCCGCATAAGCCGCCTGGACCGTGCCGCAGCCCGCAACCAGAATCCTCAGCTGGCCTTCCGGCCGGCCGCGCGGCCACAGCACCGGACCGTAAAGCGAGGGATCGCCAACCTGATAATAACCCTTCGAAATCTCGGCCTTCAGGTCCGCGAACGGCTGCGGGTAAGCAAACGCCTCATATTGCCGCGCAACCAGGGTCGAGACGTCTTCCATGATCTCTGCTTAGCCGACTCGCGGGCTTGTGCTAAGGCGGGCTCCGGCGCCCGGCGCCGCTTGCGCCGGACGGCACCGAATAAGGAGGTGTCATGGCGACCAATACCATCGCCCGCGGCGCATCGCGCAGGCCCAGGGAAATTCCCGTCCGGCACATCACGCATGAGGACCTCAGCCAGTCGCTGCGGCAGGGCCTCGACGATTTCCTGACGTTTCGCGGCGACATCGTCTTCGCGGGCATCGTCTACACGGTGATCGGCCTCGCCGCCGTCGTCATGACCACCAGCATGCCGCTGATGCCCTTCTTCTTCCCGGTCGTTGCCGGCGTCGGGCTGCTCGGCCCCGTCGCAGCGGTCGGCTTTTACGAACTGGCGAAGCGCCGCGAGGACGGAGAGCGGAACCTCCACTGGTTCAACTTCCTCGACGTCCGCAGGCGCCCGTCGGTCGACGACATGGGCATGGTCGCCGGCCTCCTCCTCCTGATATTCTTCGGCTGGCTGATCGCGGCGGGCGTGCTTTATGCAGCTTTATTCCACTGGGCGACGCCGACGTCGGTCCCGCAATTCATCGAGATGGTGTTCATGACGCCGCGCGGCTGGGCGCTGATCATCGGCGGCGCAGTCGTCGGCGCGATCTTCGGCTGGGTCGTCCTCGCGCTCAGCGTCGCTTCGATGCCGATGCTGGTCGATCGCAACGTCACCGCGTCGCAGGCTGTCTCCGCCTCATGGCGCGCAGCGCACGCCAACAAGGGCGAGATGATCCGCTGGGGCCTTATCGTGCTCGGCCTCCTGGTGCTCGGCTCGATCCCGTTGTTCGTCGGCCTCGCCTTCGTGCTGCCCTGGCTCGGCTATTCGACGTGGCACCTCTACACGCGGCTGGTCGACCGGAGCGCCCTGCCCGCCCGCTAGTTCGACGGCTTGCCCAGCACCTTCTCGTCGAGGAACCGCTCGATCGTCTTCTGGACGTGCGCCTGCCGGCCTTCACCAGCCGGGCGGTGGGTCTGGCCGACATAGAACATCATGTCGAAGGGCTTGTCCGCAGCCTGGAGCTTGTCGGCGAGCATCGTCGAGTTCTGGAACACGACGTTGTCGTCCGACATGCCGTGGATCAGCAGGAATGGCTCGCGGATGTTCAGCGCGTCATCCAATGCATCCGACGTCTGATAGGGCTTCGGATCGGTCCGCGGGCTGCCGAGATATCGCTCGGTGTAGTGCGTGTCGTACAGCTCCCACCTCGTGACCGGCGCACCGACGACCCCGGCCGCATAGAGGCCCCGCGGCGCCTTCTCGAGCATCTTGAGGCTCATGAAGCCGCCATATGACCAGCCGTAGATCGCGATCTTCTTCGGATCCACGAACGCCTGCTTCTGAAGCCAGCGCGCTGCAGTCGCCTGGTCCTCCACCTCGACGCCGCCCATCGCATGGTAGATCTGGTCCTCAAACTTGCGCCCCCGGTTGGGCGAGCCGCGATTGTCGATCTGGAAATAGATCCACCCCTTGCTCACCCAATATTGCGCCATCGGGTTCATCCAGGCGCGTTTCACCTGCTGCGACCCCGGCCCGCCATAATGCTCGAAATAGACCGGATATTTGCGTCCGGCCTTCAGCGGCGGCGTGATCATCTCATAATAGAGCGTGCTGCCGTCATCCGCTTTCAGGTTGCCGAACTTCACCGGCTGATGCGCCGCGAGGAAGGGCGCGTATGGATGGCCGGCATCAAGCTTGTTCTGCTCGACCCATTCGATCCGCTTGCCGGTCGCGTCGGCCAGATACACCTGTGGCGGCTGCGCGGGCGAAGAGCGGCTGATCAGCAGCCGCGTCCCCGCCTTGTCCATCTCGGCGCTGTTCCAATAGCCGATCTCGGACAGCCGCTTCGGCTCGGAGGGGCTGCGATAATCAATCGAGTAGACATGGCTCTCGAGCGGGCCATCCTTGTTTCCGGTGAAGAACACACGGCCATTCGCTTCATCGACCCCGACCACGCCGGTCATCGACCAGTCGCCCGACGTCAGCGGCGACAGCTTGCCGGCATTCCACCGATACAGATGGTGGAAACCACTCCGCTCCGATCCCCACAAGAAGCTACCATCCTTAAGTGGATGGAAGTCGTCGTTAAGGTTGATCCAGGTCGGCGAAGTCTCGGTTATCAGGATGGGATCCTGTCCTGTCGCGGGGTTCACCTGCAGCAGGTCGAGGCGCTTCTGGTCGCGGCTCTCGCGCTGCACGAATAGTTCGTGCCCATCTTTCGACCAGTCGACCCGGGCGAGGTAGATGTCGGCCTCCGCGCCAAGATCGACTTTCGCGCGCGCTCCCGTGACGGGATTAACGGTCCACAAGGTCACCGTGACGTTCGGCGTTCCCGCCGCCGGGTAGCGCTGGTCGAAGATCTTGGTGCCGTTGGCGCCGATCGCGGCCCGCGTAACAGTCGCGACCTTCGCCTCGTCATAGCATTCGACCGCGACGAGCCCGTCTCCCGGCGCCCACCAATGGCCCGTCTTCCGGTCCATTTCCTCCTGCGCGACGAACTCGGCGGTGCCGCAGGTCACATCGCCCTTGCCTTCGGTCGTCAGCGCCCGCTCAGCACCCGTCGCAAGGTCGATCGCGTAAAGGTTCTGGTCGCGGACGAAGCTCACATATCTGCCGCCCTCGGACACGTGAGCGTCGATCTCGGTCGCCGGCGTATTCGTCAGGCGGCGGACCGTCCCCGTTGCGACGTCGGCGAGATAAAGGTCGCCGTCGACTGGGGCGAGCACCGACTTCCCGTCCGGCGCCCATTCATATTCGACGATCCCCTTCGACCCGCCGACGCGATTGCGCTCGCGGCGCATCTTCTCCGCTTCGCTGATCTCGCCGCCGCCGATCTTGGTGGAGTCGACCAGCATCCGCAGCTGCCCCGTCGACGTGTCCATTGCCCACAGGTCGAAGCGCTCGCGGTCGGTGTCGCGCGGCTTCAGCATCGTCGCGTAGCGGCCATCCGGCGACAATTTGAGCAGGCGCGGCGACGCGCCAGATATCGGCGGGCTCGCGAAGATCCGCTCGATCGTCAGCTTCTTCTGGGGAACGCCGGGTGGAGGAGCCGCAGCGACGGAGAGCGGCAGAACGGCCGCAAGGATCGGGAAACGCATCCCCGAACCGTAGGGGCGTCCGCGCAGAAGAAAAGGCGGAGCCCGAAGGCCCCGCCTTTCAAATCATTGCAGGTGAAAGCTCTTAGGCTTCCTGAGCCTCCACCTCGGCGCCACGCACCGTGCGGCGCTCGGCGATGCGGGCGGCCTTACCGGTACGGCCACGCAGGTAGTAAAGCTTGGCGCGGCGAACGTCACCGCGGCGCACGACCTCGATATTGTCGATGATCGGCGAATAAAGCGGGAAGACGCGCTCGACGCCCTCGCCGAACGAAATCTTGCGAACGGTGAAGCTGGATCCGACGCCCTTGTTGGCGCGGGCGATGCAAACGCCCTCGAACGCCTGCACGCGGGTGCGGTCGCCTTCAATCACCTTGACGCCGACGCGCAGCGTGTCGCCAGGGCGGAATTCGGGAACGGGCTTGTCCTTGGTCAGCGCGTCGATCGCTTCGCGCTCCAGGGTCTCGATCAGGTTCATTTCTTCTTCTCTTCTTTGTCTCGTCGCCGCGCGCCAGAGGGCGGTGCCTGCGATGCGCCCCCGTGGCGCTCGATCAGGTCCGGCCGCCTTAGCCGTGTATCTTCGACCGCTCGTTCGTGTCGCCACGCCGCGATCTTCGCATGATCCCCCGACCGCAGCACTTCGGGGATCGTGCGCCCTTCCCATTCAACAGGTCGGGTATAGTGCGGATATTCGAGAAGCCCCGTCTCGAAGCTCTCCTCCTCTCCGCTGGAAGGCGCGCCCATTACCCCGGGAAGCAGCCTCACGCAAGCGTCGAGGATCGCCATCGCGCCAAGCTCTCCGCCGGACAGCACGTAGTCGCCGACGGAGACGGCTTCGAGTGCCCGCGCCTCGAAGATTCGCTCGTCAAATCCCTCGAACCGGCCGCACAGCATGATAACGCCCTCGCCCGCCGCCAGCTCGCGCACTCGCTTCTGCGTCATTGGTGCTCCACGCGGCGTCAGGGCCAGCATCGGCCGCCCGTCAGCGACCTGATCGACAGCAGCCGCGAGGACGTCTGGCCGAAGCACCATCCCGGCCCCGCCGCCGGCGGGCGTGTCATCGACGCTGCGATGCTTGTCCGTCGCGAAGTCGCGAATGTTGGTCGCGTCGAGACTCCAGACGCCCTGCTCCAAGGCCTTGCCCGCCAGGCTCGCGCCGAGCGGCCCCGGGAACATGTCCGGGTAAAGCGTCAGGACGGAGGCGCGGAAGGTCACGTGAAGTCCTTCCCGGTCCAGCGCTCGATGATCACGAGCCAGACGACGGAAATCAACAACCCGGCGATGGCAACGCCCGCAACCGCCCCCCACGCGTCATGGTCGGCTGGCGTCGCTTCGTGCCATGCGATCCACAGCATGACCGGCAACACCAGCAGTTGACCTCCGACGACAGCCGCAGGGAGGCGGAGGCCTCGTTTCCTGAATAGCCACCAGAGTCCAAACGACGGCAAAATCACCGCGACGATGAAAATGATGACAGCAACCATGGTCATTTGGCTTGCCGGCGGCTCGCTAGGGTGGCGCCGACCAGCCCGCCAACCCACGCGAGCAAGGTGAAGCCACCGCCGATGGTGAACAGCGCGGCAATGGCGAGGTCCTCCATATGCTCGCTCTCGCCGTGGTTGGCGGTCGCTATTATGAGGATGCCGAGAAGGGTCGCCAAGGCGGTGATGGCGGGAAGGATCGATGCCGCGGTGATCCGGCGGCGGCGCGCACTCCACTCGGGCCGAACGGTGACGAGCAGGGACACCAATGCGGTGCCCATCAGGACGGACAGCGCGAAGCCCACGAGAACCAACGTCCAATTCATCGGCGGGGGGCTAGTCGGGAACCCTGCGAACGGCAATCCATTGGGCTGCGGATGGAACAACCGATACTTGATTGCGTGATCATCGGCGGCGGCCCGGCTGGGCTGACCGCAGCCATCTACCTCGCGCGCTTCCACCTCGACATCCTCGTGGTCGACGGCGGCAAGAGCCGCGCCGCCTCAATCCCCTGCACGCGCAACCATGCCGGCTATCCCGACGGCATCGCGGGCGAAGAGCTGCTTCAGCGCATGCGCGACCAGGCCTGCAAATATGGCGCGAAGATCAAGACGGAATACGTCACCAAACTGGAGCGAGATGAAAAGTCAGGCAACTTCACCGCGACCTGGGGCTCAGGCGAGGCCAGGGCGCGGTCTGTGCTCCTGGCGACGGGCGTCACCAATCGCCGGCCGCCGATGGATGAGGAACTGCACGACGACGCCCTCGCACGCGGCCTCATCCGCTATTGTCCGATCTGCGACGGCTACGAGGTGACCGACAAGCGCGTCGGCGTGATCGGCAGCGACAGCCACGGGGTCGCCGAAGCGACCTTCATCCGCAGTTACACGGCGGACGTGACGCTCATCGCGCCTGACACAGCATTGAAGCTGACTGCCAAGGACCAGCAGAAATTGAAGGACGCCGGTATCGAATGCGTCGACGGCCCCGCGCAGGCCATCGCCATCACCGGCGATTGCATCGTCGTCGATACGGCGGAAGGCCATTACACCTTCGACAGCGTCTATCCGGCTCTAGGCTCCGACACCCACACCCAACTCGGCGAGATGGTCGGCGCGAAGCTTGCGGAGGACGGCTGCTTCCTCTGCGATAGCCACCAGCGCACCAGTGTCCCGGGACTCTACGCCGCCGGCGACGTCGTCCACGGCCTCGACCAAATCAGCCATGCCATGGGTGAAGGCGGCGTCGCCGCCACGACCATCCGCAACGACCTCTGCGCCGAGAACCCGCGCTGGCGGGAGCCGATGCTCGAGGAGGCCGAAGCGGGCAGTTAAGCGAGGAATTCAGGGTCGAGGACGATGCGCCCGTCCTCCAAATCGGCGATCCCCGGCCTGAACGGGATCAGCGAGCGCTTGCCGCCTTCGAGCTCGATCTCGAGCAGGTCGCCGGCGCCATAATTCTCTACCGCTACAACGGTACCGAGCGCCTTTGCCTGGCCATCCACGGCGGGCAGTCCGATCAGGTCGGTGTGATAATATTCGCCCTCTTCGAGCGGCGGCAGTTGGGAGCGGTCGACCTCGACCAGCGATCCGCGCAGCGCCTCGGCGGCCGACCGGTCGGCTATGCCCTCGAACCGCGCAACGGCGGTTTTGCCGCTGTCGCGAATAGCAAGGAGGCGCCTTTCGGCGCCTCCGACGTACAGTTTCTGATGGCGGGAGAGGCTCTCGACGCTGTCGCTGAACAGCTTCAGCCGCACCTCTCCCTTGACGCCATGCGCGCCGGCAACGGCGGCAAGCGCGATCCTACGCTCGCCGCCGCTCATGGTTACGCCTGGGTGTCCTCAGCGGCGCCCTCAGCCGGCTCTTCGCTGGACTCGCCAGCAGCCTCAGCCTCAACGCTCTCGGGCGAACCGTCGGTCGGGGCTGCGACTTCGTCAGCGCCCTCGGCGGGAGCCTCGGCGGACTCGCCTTCGTTGGTCGCCTCGGCAACCGGAGCTTCCTCACCGGCCTCGGCTTCGGTGGCAGCCTCAGCTGCTTCCTCAGCCGGAGCCTCAGCCGCAGGAGCCTCGGCTTCCGCCCCGGCAGCGGCTTCCTCGGCGACCGGCTCTTCGGCCGCAACGTCGGCAGTGTCTGCCGGCGCCTGCTCGGCGGCAACTTCCTCGGCCTCGGTCACTGCCTCTTCCTTCGGAGCGGCAGCGGCTTCAGCAGCTTCCTGCTCGCGCTTCGCACGCTCCTCGATGCGCTCCTTGGCCTTCTCGCCCGGCTCCGCCTTCTGCGGATTGTTGCGCGCCGGACGCTCGCGGAGGCCGGCGGCGTCGAGGAAGCGCAGCACGCGGTCCGAGGGCTGCGCGCCAACGCCCAGCCAATGCTGGATGCGGTCGGTGTCGAGCTTCACGCGCTCCGGCGAATCCTTCGCCAGCAGCGGGTTGTAAGTGCCGACCTTCTCGATGAAGCGGCCGTCACGGGCGTTGCGGCTGTCGGCCACGACGATCCGGTAATAGGGCCGCTTCTTGGAGCCGCCGCGAGAGAGACGAATTGCAACTGCCATTGTAACTTCCTTTCGTAAATCGCTCTATTTC
>JAFBAM010000331.1 GCA_019247755.1 Sphingomonas sp. | reverse complement strand
GCGGGTTCGGCGATACGTCCACACTCGCCGATCCGACCATCGTCGACGCACTCGTCGCGGGGCGTCAGTGAGGTTCGCAGCGGCGGCGGCCGTCCTCCTCACTGCGTCCGCTTCTGCCGGACCAGCACCTCAAACATTCGACATGGTCGCATTCTTCACCGGCAGGACGCATGCCGACAACACCATCAAGGTCGGACTGGGCCACTCTCACAAGCTGATCGTCGACAGTCTCGGCGGTCACAACAAGGAGGGCGAGTTCATCCTCATCGACCAGGTGCGCGAGGAAGGGAAACCCGACCGCAAGCGCACCTGGGCCATGAAACAGGTCGGGCCCAATCATTTCAGCGGCTCGCTCAGCGACGCGGTCGGTCCGGTGGACGTCGTCGTGAACGGCACCAACGCGACTATCCGCTACACGATGCGCGAGGGCGGCGTGAAGATCGTGCAACAGTTGCAGCTGCAGCCTGACGGGCGGACGCTGACGAACCATGTCGATGCGCGCAAGTTCGGGCTGAAGTTCGGCAACGTCGACGGCACGGTCCGCAAGCTGGACTGACGCCGCCGCTTTGCTATCCCATGGCCCAAGGGGAGAGGACATGGCGAGCGTAGCGGAAGACCATCATCACAAGCCCTGGTCGATGGCGCGGGTGGTAATCGCCTCGTCGGCCGGAACCGCGTTCGAGTGGTACGACTTCTTCATCTTCGGCAACCTGGCCTCGGTCATCTCCAAGGTCTTCTTCGCCGGGCTCGAGCCGACGCAGGCGTTGATCGCTGCGCTCGCTTTGTTCGCCGCCGCCTTCGCGTTCCGACCGCTGGGCGCGCTGATCTTCGGCGTGGTTGGCGACAAGCTCGGCCGCAAAGGCGCCTTCCTGGTCACGGTCAGCCTGATGGGCGGCGCGACGTTCCTCATCGGGCTGCTGCCGACCTATGCCACCGCCGGGCCCAGCGCCGCGGTCATGCTAATCGTGTTGCGCATCCTGCAGGGCATTGCGCTTGGCGGCGAATATGGCGGGGCGGCGATCTACGTCGCCGAGCATGCGCCCAACGGCAAGCGCGGGGCGTCGACGGGCTGGATCCAGTCGTCGGCCTCGTTCGGCCTGCTCGCCGCACTGTTGGTGATCGTCGCCACGCGGACTTATCTAGGCGAGGACGCCTTCAACGCCTGGGGCTGGCGTATCCCGTTCCTCGCCTCCTCGGTGCTCCTCGCAATCTCGCTGTGGATGCGCGCGAAGCTGTCCGAGAGCCCCGAGTTCCAGCGTATCCGGGAAGAAGGCGAAATCGCCCATGCGCCGCTGAGGGAAGCGTTCGGCACGGCCAAGAACCTGAAGCGCGTGTTCGTCGCCTTCTTCGGCATCATGTGCGCGCAGGGCGCGGTCTGGTACTTCACCTTCTTCTACATGCAGGTCTTTCTCGAGAAGCTGGTGGGCTTGCCGAGCCAAACCAAGGACCTGCTGCTGATCGTGATGACGGTCGTCAGCGCGCCGCTCTACGTCTACTTCGGCTGGCTGAGCGACCGGATGGGCCGCAAGCCGGTGATGATCGGCGGCATGCTGCTGGCGCTCGTCATGTATTTTCCCGCTTCGCATTGGATCGCCAACGCCGCCAATCCGCGACTGATCGAGGCACAGGCGTCGACACCCATCTTCGTCGAAACCGATCCGGCGACCTGCTCGGTGCAGTTCGACCCGGCGGGGACCCGCAAGTTCGTCAGCGCATGCGACATCGCCAAGTCCGCGCTGGTGACCAAGGGCATCTCGTTCATCACCCGACGGTCAAACGACGGGCAGACGCACGTCGTGGTCGGGACGGAGCGCATCGCGATTGCCGGCGGCGAGGGTCTTAGCGGCGCCGACCTCAAGGCATTGAAGACGAAGACCGGCGATGCGATCGGGACGGAGCTGCAGGCGGCGGGCTATCCCAAGTCGGCCGATCCGAAGCAGGCGAACATGACGCTGCTGATCATCATCCTGCTGGGCTTCGTGATCGCCTCGACCGCGCTCTACGGGCCGCAGGCCGCGGCGCTCGTCGAGATGTTCCCGACGCGGATCCGTTACACCGCAATGTCCTTCCCCTACCATGTCGGCACGGGATGGGTCGGGGGCTTCCTGCCGGTTACCAGCTTCGCGTTGGTGGCGATCACCGGGAACATCTATTCGGGGCTCTGGTACGCGGTCGTCTTCACCGCGATTTCGGTCGTCGTCTCGCTCTTCTTCCTGAAGGAGACTGCCGGGCGGCGCCTGCAGGAGGTGTAGGTCGCATGGCGGATGACATTCGCAACGGGGATCGATGTGCGGTTGTAGGCGGTACTCATTCCGGCAAATCCGGCGTCGTAGAGGACCGAAATACGAGCAAGACCGGCCACGTTACGATTACGGTCAGGCAGGACAGCGGTATTTGCTTCAAGACGCTCGCGAGGAACGTCCGCGCACTCAGCTAATTCAACGGCTTCACGGGCACCAGTGAATGTCGATTGGCTGCTCGGCTTCGGCGAGCACCCGGCCGATCGGCACCTTCGAGCTCTGCCCGTCGGCAATCGCCTGTTCGAGCACCGCGCGCTTCTCGTCGCCGGTGATCACGATCATGACCGTCCGCGCCGACAGGATCGCGGCGCGCGTCAGCGTCACCCGCGGGACCGGCGCATCAGCCGGCAGCGGATCGGGCATGACGCCAACCGCGCGGCGCGCCTTCGGCGCGTCCAGCGCGTCCTGGAAGTCTGGGCCGGCGAAGATCGAGGCCGTGTGGCCGTCCTTCCCCATGCCGAGCCAGACGAGGTCGGGCGGCCACGGCAGGTCCTGCAGCCGCGCATCGGCGGAATTCCCCGCGAGCTTGTAGTCGGCAATGTCGGCCGCGATCGGGATCACGCGGGCGCCCGCAGGGAGGAAGGTCTTGGCTATCGAGCGGACGTTACTCCGGTCGTCGTCCATCGGCACGAGCCGGTCGTCGGTGGGGATGATCGTCACCTTCTTCCACGGCAGCGAATGGGCGGCGAGCCTGGCATAGACTGAGGGCCCGGTCGTGCCGCCCGGGACGGCTACCAGCGACGCGCCGCGCGCATCGACCGCGCTCTCGATGATGAACCCGACGTCACCGGCAACGGCGTCCGCAAGCTCTTCCAGGGAATCATATTCCCACCATTCGGCTTCGATCATGCGCGGCCCTTTGTCATGGTTCGCTGAGCTTCGCTAGCGCGGAGCCGGCTGCGCGTAGCCGAACCATCCGGGAACGGCCTGGCCGTTGCGGTTGAGGGCGGGCCGGAAGCGAAGCCGCTCGTGCGCAATGTTGCACAGCGCGGAATCGATCGACGGAACGCCGGTGCCGCGATCGACGAGGCATTCGCTGACATAACCCCGCGCATCGACACGGAGCCGAAGAAAGATCGTCGCGCGAGGGGGCCATTCGCTGAGCAGATCGCGGGAGAAATCGCGGCCCCGAAGCACCGGCGTTGCAAGATGCGGCGGCTCCGCGACGCCATTGTCGCCGCCTCCGCCCGGGCCGTTGCCGCCGTTGCCGCTGCCAGTTCCGGTGCCGACGCCGCCCGCACCCGTTCCCGGTCCGCGAACAGTCGACGCACCCTGCGTCGTGGCTGTGCCCTGTC
>JAFBAM010000260.1 GCA_019247755.1 Sphingomonas sp. | reverse complement strand
CAAATATTTCTTCGGTTCGGGTGTCGCGTCGACAGAGGGTGACGGCGCGGCCGCCGAGGCGGTCAAGGCGGCGATCAAGGAGCTGATCGAGGCCGAAACCGAAATCCTCAGCGACGACGCCATCGCAGCGCTATTGAAGCAGCGGGGGTTCGACTGCGCCCGGCGGACGGTGGTCAAATATCGCGAGGCGATGGGGATTGGCTCGTCAATCCAGCGGCGGCGCCTGAGGAAGATCGCAGGCTAGGCGGTCACCCGCGCCCAAATCGGCAGGTGATCAGAAGCGCGGCGGGCGGCAGCGCTCATGTGCACGCCCGCCGCTTCGATATTCAGATCCTTGTGGACGATGATCCGATCGAGCGTCGCCACCGGGTGGCGGGCGTGGAAGCTGGGGCCGGTCGGCGCCAGGTGGAACTGGCCGTCGAGGTCCTTCAGGCAACCGGCCTCGGTCCGCCATTCGTTGGTGTCGCCCATCAGCACCGTCGGCATTTTCTGCGGACGGCGCTCGATCGCTTCGAGGATCGCCCTCATCTGCCGCCGCCGCCAGAGGCCGGAGAGGTCGAGGTGCATGCCGACGACACGCAGCGGCTTCTCGTTGATCAGCAGCTCGGCGATCACGGCGCCGCGCGGCTCCAGAGTCGGCAGCTCGAGCGCCGCGCAGTCGAGCACACCGACATGACGCTTCACCAGGATCGCATTGCCGTGCCAGCCGATGTTGCGGGTGTTGACCTTGAGCAGACGGTCGGCGTGCCTCCGCGCCTTGTCGAACACGCGCTTGTGCCGGACGCCGAGGTGCACCGGCTTGTACATGCCGTGGCTGTCGATCAGCTCGTGCGGCACCGTCGACCCGCGGCCGCCGACGCGCTTGTCCGCCTCCTGCAGCGCGACGATGTCGGCGTCGATCTCCTGCAACACCTTCAGGACGCGATGCGGGTCGCGGCGGCCGTCCAGGCCAACCGCCTTGTGCATGTTGTAGGACGCGAGGGTGATGCAGCTGCTCACGTCCTCGCCAATAGCCGTTGGTGCCGAATGGTTCCTAGACGTCGAGGTTCGCGACGCTGAGGGCATTGTCCTGGATGAACTCACGGCGGGGCTCGACGACGTCGCCCATCAGGCGGGTGAAGATCTCGTCGGCGACATCGGCCTGCGCGACTTCGACGCGGAGGAGCGAGCGGTTCGCGGGGTCGAGCGTCGTCTCCCAAAGCTGCTCGGCGTTCATTTCGCCGAGACCTTTGTAGCGCTGGATCGAGAGGCCCTTGCGCCCCGCCGCGAGCACTGCGTCGAGCAATTCAGACGGACGGGTGACCGAGGTGGGCTTGCCCTTGGTGTCGGCTTCGGGCTGCTCCGCGGCTTCCTCGCCTTCACCTTCGCCAACGGTCGGCTCGGCTTCGACCTGCGCGCCCTTCTTGAGCGTGCGCAGGGTCGACGGCTTGGCGTAGGACGCGGCCTGCTCCTTCGCCAGGGCGTCCAGCTTGCGCGCCTCGGCTGACACGAGAAAGCTCGGCTCGATGATGTAGGCGTCGGTGACTCCGCGCCACAGCCGCTTCAGCAGATAGCCGCCCTCGGCCGCGACCTCGCCTGACCAGCTAGCCTCGGGATCGCCGGCGCCGAGCCATTCGGCGACGTTCGCAACCGCCTTGGCCTTGCCGTCGGCGTCGATGTTGGTCCTGAGCGCGCCGTTGATCGCGAGCGCCTCGATGAGCGCCGGGTCGTACTTTCGCGGCGCGTAGCGCATCAGCGTACGCATCCGCCGGGCATGGTCGATCAGGGTCTTGAGGTCCTTGCCAGAGCGCTGGCCCTCGGCGGTATCGAGAACGAGGCCTTCGAGCCCAGCTTCCTCGAGATAATCGTCGAGCGCGGCGTCGTCCTTCAGATAGACTTCGGAGCGGCCGCGGCTGACCTTGTAGAGCGGCGGCTGGGCGATGAAGAGGTGCCCGTGCTCGATCAGCTCCGGCATCTGCCGGTAGAAGAAGGTCAGCAACAAAGTCCGGATGTGCGCGCCGTCGACGTCGGCGTCGGTCATGATGACGATCTTGTGGTAGCGCAGCTTTTCGAGGTTGAACTCCTCGCGTCCGATCGACGTGCCAAGCGCCTGGATCAGGGTGCCGATTTCCTTCGAGCCGAGCATGCGGTCGAACCGCGCGCGCTCGACGTTCAGGATCTTGCCCTTCAGCGGCAGGATCGCCTGGTTGTGACGGTTGCGGCCCTGCTTGGCCGAGCCGCCGGCCGAGTCACCCTCGACCAGGAACAGCTCCGACAGTGCGGGGTCGTGCTCCTGGCAATCGGCGAGCTTGCCGGGCAGCGAGGCGATGCCGAGCACCGACTTGCGGCTGGCTTCGCGGGCCTTGCGCGCGGCTTCGCGGGCGGCGGCGGCGTCGATGATCTTCTGGATGATCGCGCGGGCGTTGGCCGGATTTTCTTCCAGCCACTCGCTCATCTTGTCGCTCATCAGGCTTTCGAGGGGCTGGCGAACTTCCGAGCTGACAAGCTTGTCCTTGGTCTGCGAGCTGAACTTCGGATCGGGCAGCTTGACCGAGACGATGGCGGTCAGGCCTTCGCGCATGTCCTCGCCGATCAGCTGGACCTTTTCCTTTTTCAGCATCCCCGACTTGTCGGCATAATTGTTGATAGACCGGGTCAGCGCCGCGCGGAATGCGGCCATGTGCGTGCCGCCGTCGCGCTGCGGGATGTTGTTCGTAAACGGCAGGACGTTCTCGTAGTAGCTGTCGTTCCATTCGAGCGCGACGGCGATGCCGATGCCGTCGCGGACCGCGGAGATTGCGATTGGGGCGGGGAACAGGGGCGTCTTGGCGCGGTCGAGATATTTCAC
>JAFBAM010000115.1 GCA_019247755.1 Sphingomonas sp. | reverse complement strand
CATCGTGACGCTCTGTTCGATCCGCTCGACCGTGGTCGCGGCCGGCGTCACCGACACCTCGGCGGGGTTGGTCAGATATTTGTCGGCCAGTTCCTTGATCGCTCGCGGCATGGTCGCCGAGAAGAACAGGGTCTGCCGCTTCGGCGGGACGAGCGCGACGATGCGCTTCAGCGCGTGGATGAAACCGAGGTCGAGCATCTGGTCGGCCTCGTCGAGGACGAGGATCTCAAGCTCGCGCAGGGTGAGGGCGCGTTGGTCGATGAGGTCGAGCAGGCGGCCCGGAGTCGCGACGAGGACGTCGAGACCGCGCGCGACCGTGCGAACGCTCTTGCTGTTCGGGACGCCGCCAAAGATCACGCCGACCGAGAGGCGCATGAACTTGCCATAGGCTTCGGCGCTGGCGGCGATCTGCGAGGCAAGCTCACGGGTGGGGGCAAGCACCAGCATGCGGACATGGCCGGGCTTGGGGATGGTGCGGTTGGCCGCGAGGCGGTCGAGCGACGGCAGCATGAAGGCCGCGGTCTTGCCGGTGCCGGTCTGGGCGATGCCGAGCAGGTCGCGGCCGGTCAGGACCGTCGGGATGGCCTGGCGCTGGATCGGCGTCGCCTGCGAATAATCCTTGGCGGCGAGCGCATCGAGAAGGGGCTTCGAGAGCCCGAGAGAATGAAATGACAAATGTAAAACCCTTGAATGAGCCGGGACGCGCGCAGGGTTTGCGCGGTCGGCGGCGGGGAAAAGCACCCCCGCGTGAATTGGGATGAAGATTGGTCGAGACGCGGGCCCGATCCTTGTCCGGATCGATCACGCCGCTTTCGAAAGCGTCTCGTGTTGCAGTGCAATATAGAGAGAAAGCGCGAAAAGTCTAGGCTGCGGCGATCTGGCCCGGCTGGACGTGGAAGCGTGAGGCCGCGCCGATGCCCTCGAACAAGGCGGCTTCGGTGGCGGTCATCCAGACCTGGCCACGGCCTTCAAGGCGGGCGAACAGCGCCGCACGGCGCTTCGGATCGAGGTGGGCGGCGACTTCGTCGAGAAGCAGGATCGGCGGCTCGCCGCGGCGATCGGCGACGAGGTCGGCATGGGCAAGAACAAGGCCGAGGAGCAGCGCCTTTTGCTCCCCGGTCGAGGATTGCGCGGCCGGCATTCGCTTGGCGCGGTGTCGCACAGCGAGGTCCTGGCGATGCGGGCCTTCAGTCGTTCGGCCCGCCGCAGCGTCGCGCGAGCGGTTGTTTCGCAGGGTTGCCGTCAGATGGTCGCCGCTCCAGCCTTCGAGGCCGATCTGTGCGCGTGCGAAGTCGTCTTCGGGCGCCCCAGCGAGTTGTGCATCGAGCGCGGCGACGGCGCGGGCCCGCGCCTCGGCGATTGCGGCGCCATGCTCGGCCATCGCCAGTTCGAGCGAACTTAGCCAATCTTCGTCCCAACTCTCTTCCGAAAGCAGCTTGTTTCGGGCCCGCATCGCGGCTTCGTAGCGGGAAGATTGATGCGCATGGCTCGCCTCCAATGCGAGCACGAGCCGGTCGAGGAAGCGCCGCCGTTCACCCGCGCTACCCGTAAATAGGCGATCCATCGCCGGCGTCAGCCACAGGACCGAGAGCCATTCGCTCAGCGAGTTCACGGATGCGCCAGCGCCATTGACCCGAACCTGACGGCGTTCGGGAGCATCGGGCTGCGTGCCGGTGCCGATGTCTGTGTCGCCAAGCTTCGCCGCGATGGCCCAGCCGCTGCTACCGCCTTGCCGTGCTATTTCCGAGAGTGCCGCGCCGCGAAGGCCCCTGCCCGGCGTGAGCATCGAGACGGCTTCGAGGAGGTTGGTCTTGCCCGCGCCATTTTCGCCGAACAGCAGGACGAAGCCCGGGCCCGGCTCGATCGTCGCCGAGGCGTAGGAGCGGAAGTCGGTAAGGGTCAGGCGGCTGACGGGCACGGGTTTCGACTAGAGCATCGCGGCGCGGAGTAAATCCGCGCCGTCGGTCCTGTCAGCTTCGCTGCAGGCCGTCCGGGGTTCGCCGTCTCTTCCGCAAGTCTCGCTCGCTTCGCTTCACTCGCCTTGCGCTCGGCGGCTCACACCCGCATCGGCATCAGGACGTAGAGCGCGTTCGACTTGTCATTCTCGCGCAGCAAAGTCGGCGCGGCGGCGTCGGCGAGGTGGACCTCAACCGTGTCACCATCGATCTCTCCAAGGATGTCGAGGAGGTAGCGAGCGTTGAAGCCGATCTCGAGCCCGTCATTGCCGTAGTCCGCGGGCACTTCCTCGGTCGCAACGCCGTTTTCTGGCGAGGTCACCGACAGGGTCACCTTGTCGCGATCAACACTCATCTTCACCGCGCGAGTCTTCTCCGAGGCGATGGTCGAGACGCGGTCGACGCCGGCCGAGAAGCTCTTCGGATCGAGCTTCAGCAGCTTGTCGTTCCCGGTCGGGATGACGCGGTTGTAGTCGGGGAAGGTGCCGTCGATCAGCTTGGATGTGAGGATCGCGCTGCCGAGGCCGAAGCGAACTTTGGTGGGCGACAGCGAGATCTCGACGGTGCCTTCGAGCTCCTCAAGCAGCTTGTAGAGCTCGGTCACCGCTTTGCGCGGGATGATGACGTCGGGCATGCCATCGGCGCCGTCGGGCTTGGCGACCGTGACGCGGGCGAGGCGGTGGCCGTCGGTCGCGGCAGCGCGCAACTGGTCGTCGACGACATGGAGGAAGATCCCCATCAGATAGTAGCGGGTCTCTTCGCTCGAGATGGCGAAGCGCGTCTTCTCGATGATCTGGCGTAGCGTCGCCGCCGGCAGCTCGAAACGGGTCGGAAGATCGCCCTCGGCAATCACCGGGAAATCGTCGCGCGGCAGCGTCGAGAGGTTGAAGCGGGCGCGGCCGGCCACGACCTGCATCTTGCCCTCGGCAGCGGTCAGCTCGACCTGACTGCCCTCCGGGAGCTTGCGGACGATGTCGAAGAAAGTGTGCGCCGAGACGGTCGTCGCCCCGGGCTGGCTGACGTTGGCCGGAACGGCCTCATCGACCTGCAAGTCAAGGTCGGTCGCCATCAGCCTGAGGGCGCCATCCTCACGCGCTTCGAGGAGCACGTTGGAGAGAATCGGGATCGTGTTCCGGCGCTCCACCACCGATTGGACGTGACTTAGGCTCTTCAGGAGAGTCGCCCGCTCAATCGTCGCTTTCATATCGCTCAAGCCCCATCAACCGCATGCTTGCGGCGACGACTATAGCGGCCCGTTTGGCAGGCGGAAGGGTATATTGAGCGAAAGAAGATGTGGCGTGCCGGCGACCTCCGGCACGCAAGATGTAGCGGCTATTTGCCCCGCTTCTGGCCGGCGGCGGGCCCGCCGCCCGGCTTGGACGGCATCAGCAGCCCATCGACGTGATGGACGACACCGTTGGTGTACTGCTCATCGCCCGCCGTGATTGTCGTCTTGTGGCCGGCGCTGTCGGTCAGCACGGTCTTGCCGCCATCCTTCGTCGCGGTCAGCGTGCTGCCGCCCATCGTCGCCAGCACCGCCTTGCCCTTGGCGTTGTCGATCGCCTTGTCGATGTCGGCGACGAGCACGGTGCCCGGCAGGATGAGGTTGGTGAGGACGCCGGTCATCTGCGCCCGGTTTTCGGGCTTGGGATCGAAGGTGCCCGCCGGCGCGGCGTTCAGCGCATTATCGTCGGGGACGAACACGGTGTAGGGCCCCGGGCCCGCCAGCGTCTGATCGAGGCCGGCCGCCTTGGCGGCCGCCATGAAGCGGCTGTTCCCGGCTAGTCCAACGGCGATCGTCTTGGTGCCGGCGACCTTCTGCGCCTTCTTGGTCTGCGCTTCGGGGGGCCCCGCCTTGTTGCCGTCGTCCTTGTTGTTGCAGGCGCCAACGGCGAGCATTGCCGCAACAGCCGCCCCCAGCGCGAACGCCTGGGTCCTCATGCGATCCTCCATATCGTTGCCTTAGTGAAATGGCCCGGCCGCCAATTGGGTTCCAACGGCCGGGCATTTGTAACGCTTACGTCAGGAGTGACGCGACGATCGCCGTCACGAGCTGCGTCGTCGGGTCGACCTGGTAGATGTAGCCGTTGTTGTAACGGTACCAGGCATTGGGCGTGTCATAGTAGGTCGCCCGATAATCGTACGGCACGTTGTAGACGTCATAGCCGGCCGGGAGCGGCTGACCGATCGTGAAGCCCGGCGAGAGGAGCGCAGCCACCGATGTGATCATGCTGCTCCGCTGGTCATACTGGTAGATCGCGCCCGGCGAGTACCAGTAGCCGGTGTCGGGCGTATCGTAATACATTTCCCGATACTGCACCGGCACGTTGTAGTAGCTGTAGGCCGAAGGCAGCAGCTGACCGACGCCATAGCCGCCGGCGTACATCGGGATCACGTTCTCGACATACCCGTCGTCGCAGTCGACCTGGTAGACGACGCCATATTCATAGCGGTTACATAGGTCGCCATAGTCCGGATAGAAGCTGTCGAACCCGTAATAGTCGGGCACGTAGCTCGCCATGTAGGGCTGCGGCAGATACTGACCCGGAAGGAAGCCGCCCGCGAGCAGAGGGATCAGCGATGCGATCAGATTGTCGCTGCGGTTGACCTCATAGAGATAGCCGTCGCCGTAGCGGTAATAGTAGTCCGGCGTGTCCGGATAGAGATATTGGATCGACATCGGCAGTGGGCTGAGGCCGGCGAAATTGGCCACCTGTCCAATCGGCGCGCCGACAAAGCGCTGAACCTCGGTGACCGGCACGACCCGGGCATCGCCGTAGTTCAGCACGTTGTAGGCGGGCGCGTTCGCGAACTGGCGTTCGGCGAAGGCATTGCCGCTGAATTTGCCGTTGCCGCGCATCCGTTCGCCATTGAACTGCTGGTTCGAGAACGCCTGCTGGCGCTCGAAACCACGGCCCTGCTGACGGAAGGCCTGTTGACGATCGAAGCCACGCCCCTGCTGACGCTCGATATTCCGGGCCTGTTGGCGCTCGAAGCCGTGTCCGCCGCGCTGGCGCTCGAAGTTGCGCGCCTGCTGACGTTCAAAGCCACGTCCACCGCGCTGCCGTTCGAAGTTGCGCGCCTGCTGGCGCTGAAAACCGCGCCCGCCCTGGCGTTCGGCACGCTGCTGCGGAGCCGCGAAGCCGCCGCCATGGCCATGACCGCGTCCGCCGCCGCCAAAGTTGAAGGCGCGTTCAGCGCCACCGCCGCCACCGTGACCACGTCCGCCGCCGCCGAAGCGGAAGGCGCGTTCACCGCCTCCGCCGCCGCCGTGTCCATGACCGCCGCCGCCGAAGTTGAAGGCGGGCTGGCCGCCCCCTCCACCATGACCCCGGCCACCGCCGCCACCGGCGTTAAATGATGGCTGACCACCTCCGCCGCCGCCGTGGCCATGTCCGCCACCGCCGCCACCAGCGAATGCGGGAGGCCCGCCGCCTCCACCACCACCATGGCCACCGCCGCCACCTCCGTGGCCGCCGCCGCCCTTATCCGCGAAGGCCGGGGCTGCGATCGCCAGCGCGGCTGCGCCCGCGGCGAGGAACACCCTGCTCAACATGAGAAATCTCCTTTCGAACGGAGAAAACGGCCCGTTCGCTGCACCGTTCCAACAGTTAAACGGATGGAACTTGCGGCCTAGCGCAGTAGGATGAACCTCAAATGTCGCGCTTATTCAGATAGTTAAGCCGAATGATCGTCGACCCAATTGGTCCTGAGCCGGGAAACGCACAGTAGCATCAGCGCGGCAGCCAGCAGGTAAAAGGACGTGCAGGCGACGGCCGCGTAGCGCAGGGCCTCGGTGCCGTAGCTCTGCTTCAGGGCCACCGAAATCGCGCCGATCAGATAGGGCCCGACGCCAAGCCCGATGAGGTTGTTGATGAGGAGAAAGCTTGCCGACGCGGTCGACCGCATGCGGCGGGGAACGAGGTGCTGGACTGCGGTGACCACCGGCCCCAGCCACAGGATGTTGAGCGCGTTGGGGATCAACAGCAGCGGCCAGGCGAGCCACAGGTTCGGTGACATCAATCCGGCCGCGAAGGTCGGTGCGGTGATCAGCCAGGCGATTGCGGGAAGCTTCGCATACCAGCCCCGATCGGCGTGGCCGAGACGGTCGGCAAGCCAGCCGCCCGCGAACACGCCGCTGCAGCCACCGAGAAACACGACCGAAGCCATGAACTGGCCGCGTTCGAGGAGGCCAAGGCCGAAGCTGCGTTCCAACACGGAGGGCGTCCAGGTCGCGAGGCCGTAGCCGCACAGCGAACTTGAGGAGGCAGCGAAGGCCATCAGCCAGAAGACGGGCTTCTTCGCGAGCATCGGGAAGACCTGCCCAAGCGGGGCGGCGTCGGGTGCATGATGATGGGTCGGATCACGCACCACCAGAAGCATGATCGGCGCAAGGATCACGCCCGCGATCCCCATCGTGTAGAAAGCGGCGCGCCAGCTAATCCAGTGCGCGATGTAGGCGCCGAGCAATGTCCCGAGTGACAGACCGATGGGCACCCCCAGCGAAAAGATGGCCAGCGCCCGCGAACGACGGCGCGGCTCGAAATAGTCGGCGATCAGAGCGTAGGAGGGAGCAACGCCCCCGGCCTCGCCGATGCCAACGCCCATGCGAAACACGAAGAATTGCCAGAAGGAGGTCGCCGTGCCGCAAAGGCCGGTGAAAGCGCTCCAGAATGCGACGGCAGCGGCGACCACGCGGCTGCGGCTGGTGCGGTCGGCGAGGAAGGCGAAGGGGATGCCGAGCAGCGAGTAGAGGATCGCGAACGGCGGGCCTGTCAGGAGACCGAACTGGCGGTCGTTAAGGTGAAGCTCACCGATGATCGGCCCGGCGAGGATGCCGAGGATCTGCCGGTCGAGGTAATTGAAGATGTAGGCGACGAGCAGCAGCCCAAGCACCAGGGTCGCGCGGCTTCGGATCTGATCGGCGGCAGCGTTCACGCAAGTTCCCCCAGCAGTTCGACGAGCCGGTCGAGGTCGCTCTCGTCCTGGTAGATGCCAAAGCCGACGCGCAACACGTCGCCGCGGACGTCGGTGATGCAGTTCCGCGCCTTGAGGTCGGAGTACCATCGCTGGGCATCGGGCGATCGGAAGGCGAGGAAGCGGGCGTGCGGGCCGCCGTCGAGCGGGTTCAGTAGCTCGGCGTCCGCAAGCGGCGTTCGGGGCAGGGCCTCGAGCAGTTGCTGTTGAAGCGCCTCGCAATGGGCCGAGATGCGTGCGGTCGTCAGGCCGTTCTCTGCCAGCGCGCGCCTCACCGCCGTAAAGCGATAGAGTGCGGATGGATCGAAGGTTGCGCCGAGGAAGCGCGTAGCGTCCTTGGCATAGCCGACGCTGCCCGGTGGCAAAGTCAGGTCTTCGAACTCAGCGAACCAGCCGGTGACCCGCGGGCGTGGCCCGTAGCCGCGCGGCGCGTGCATGAAGGCGCAGCCTTCGCCCGACATCGCATATTTGTAGCCGCCGCCGAGGTAGAAAGCCGAACCCGCAGCTTGTCCGGCGAATGGGCGATCGATCGCCATGAACGCATGATAGCCGTCGATGACGACCCAGGGTCCTTCCGGTTTCGCAAGCGCAGCCAGTTCCTTGACCAGATCGAAGACCGAGCCGCTGCCGTACATCACCTGGCTGACGAAGATGAAGCCATGGTCGCCGGATCGGGCAGCCTCAAGGAAGCGGGTCGAGAAGGTGTCGAATGGCTCAGCAGGAATGCGCTCGAAGACGGCGGCGCCCGATTCCTCCCAGCGCGCGAACTGACGACGGGCGCTGTGGAATTCGCCGTCGCTTGTGAGCACCCGGATCGGCCAAGTTTCCGAGTTCGCAGCCATGAGGCGCAACAGGAAGTCGTGCGTGTTGGGTGCGAAGACGATCGCATCCGGCTGATCCGTGCCAAGTTCGGACGCGACCTCGGCCTGCGCCTCGGGCCACACCTCGCCCATCACCTTGTCCCATTTGCGGTCGGCGAGGCGGGCCGCGTCGTTCCACGCTTCCATGTGCCCTTCGAAGCTCGCATCCGGCCAGAGGTGATGGCTGTGCGCAGCGAAATGCAGCCGCTCGGGGTCGGCGCCGAGGCTCCGGGTAAAGAGCGGCTTGAAACTCAGAGATCGGTCCTCAGCGCCCAAAGCTCCGGAAAGACACGCTTTTCCAGCGTCTTGCGGAGGTAGGGCGCGCCGGCCGACCCACCCGTCCCCTGCTTGTTGCCAATGATCCGCTCGACCGTCAGCACATGCTTGTGGCGCCAGGCGGCAAGCGCATCGTCGATGTCGACCAGCTCTTCTGCGAGCTCGTACAGCTGGAACCAGCGTTCGGCGTCGCGGTACACCTCCAGCCAGGCCCGGGCGAGCGCTTCAACCGAGCGGTCGCCGAGATCGAACCCCGCTCGCTCCAGCGCAGCTTGCGAGGCTTCGCGGAGGCTCGGCGCGTTCAGCGCCGCTTCGAGCGCGGCCCGTTCACGACTGCCCTCGTCATAGTGGTTGACGAAGTTGGGCTCCTTCAGACCGAGGCGAAATTCGATCTCGCGGAACTGCTCGGACTGGAAGCCAGAGGACGTCCCGAGCACGTCGCGGAACTTCAGATAATCGACCGGCGTCAGTGTCGAGAGGACGTCCCACGACAGAGTCATGACCGCCTGGATGCGGCTGATCCGCGACATGGCCTTGAAGGCTTCGGCGAAGCGGTCGGCCTCGACCAGCGAGATCGCGAGGCGGAGCTCGTGCAGCAGCTCCTTCATCCACAGCTCTTTGGTCTGGTGGATGACGATGAACAGCATCTCGTCGTGGAGATCCGACAACGGCTGCTGCGCCGACAGGAGCTGGTCGAGCTTCAGATAGTCGGCATAGGTCATGCCGGCGGGCGTCGCGGTCATGCGCCCGGCTTAGGATAAAGAACGGCCGTGCGGAAGCTGGAGCTATTGCCCGGGCTGGTTCTGGCCCGGGAGGCCCGGAGCGCCGACCGTGCCGATATTGCCGAAAAGCTCCTCGAAGAAGCTGCGCTTGCGGCCAAGTGTCGGGGTCTTCTTGCCGTAGGGACCAATGTTCATCACCAGTTCGCGGCCGGTCTGCTGCACCGAGGCGACGTTCCCCTTCTGGTCGAAGCGGACGATCATCACCGTCTGCTTGGTGACCTTCGGGTTGCGGAAGGCGACCTGGTTCACGTCGCGGGAGACGTAATACCAGTCGTTCGGGGTGAACTGGCCGACGAAGCTGGGACGGCCGAGCGCCTTTTCGACCGAATCCTTGTTATCGACGCCCGGCTGGATCGCGGTCGCGACCTGCGGGTCGAGGACTACGCCCTTGTGCTGGCGAATCTGCGAGCAACCCGCGAGCATTACCGCCGCCGCGAGGGCCGCCACCTTGAACACCGCAAGCTTCATTCGCATCGAACCTTCATGAAAGGATTGCCGCCTTGCCTGCGGCTTCACGCGCCTCAATATGCGGGAGGCACTAAGCGGGCAAGCTTATGCGCCCGCAAGCCGCATGTTGAGACTATAAAGAGACCTATGCTGAGTTTCCTGTTCCGGGGATTAACGGCTGAAACGCCCGGCGCTGCGGCGCTGTTCGAGGCGGTGACGGCCGAGGCGCGCAAGCCTCACTGGTATGTTGAGGGCCGCGTCCCCGATACGCTCGACGGGCGGTTCGCCGTGCTGGCGACGATGATTGCGCTGGTGCTTGTCAGGCTCGAGCGCGACGGCGAGGCGGGAGACCGTGTTTCGGTCGCGCTCACCGAACGGTTCATCCACGTCATGGAGAGCGAGCATCGCGAGCTGGGGCTCGGCGATCCGACGCTTGGCCGAACGGTCCGCAAACTGGTCGGAATGCTCGCGCACCGGACCGAGCTGTGGCGATCAGCGACCGACTCGAATTGGGCGGAAGTAACTTGCGAGAGCCTCTACAAGGAGGAAGCGAACGAAGACGCACTGGGACACAGTGCTGCCGCGCTGAAGGCTTTCGCCGATCGGGCCGGCAAAGCGTCGCTGGCCGACCTCGAGCAAGGGACAATCGCATGAGCGACCGCTTCGCCCACCAGCTCCGCCTCGACCAGATCCGCGATGGCGAGCGGCTCGACCTCGTCGCCGATGAGGATGAGCGCCGTGCAGTGGCCAGGCGATTCGGCCTGTCGTCGCTCCACCGGCTCGAAGCCCATGTCTGCATCGAACGGACCGGTGAAATCGTGCGCGCCAGGGGCAGACTGGTCGCCGCCCTAGACCAAAGCTGCGTCGTCACGGGCGAGCCGGTTGCCGCGCACGTCGACGAACCGTTCGCTCTGCTGTTCACGCCCGAACCGGCCGCGGTAGCGCCAGAAGAGGAGATCGAGCTCGGCGAATCGGACTGCGACGTGGTCTTCTACGACGGCGCTCAGATCGACCTCGGCGCCGCCATCGCCGACACGCTGGCGCTAAGCCTCGACCCTTATCCGCGCGGCGCCGGCGCGGATGCCGCGCTCAAGGAAGCGGGCGTCATGAGCGAGGAACAGTCAAGCCCGTTCGCTGTGCTGGCGAAGCTGAGGAAAGACGAACCCTAGAAGGGGACGTCGTCGTCCAGATCGGTGTCGAAGGCTGCCGGTTGCGGGCGCGACTGGGTGCGCGCCGGAGCGCCACCGCCGAAATCGTCGCCGCCACCAAAGTCCTCGTTGAACGCGCCGCGTCCACCGCCACCGCCTTCGCGGCTGTCGAGCAGCACCAGCTCACCGCGGAAGCGCTGAAGCACGATCTCGGTCGTGTAGCGGTCGTTGCCCGACTGGTCCGTCCATTTGCGGGTCTGAATCTGGCCTTCGAGATAGACCTTCGAGCCCTTGCGCAAATAGTTCTTCGCGACCCGGCCCAGGTTCTCGTTGAAAATCACGACATTGTGCCACTCGGTCCGCTCCTGGCGGTTGCCGTCGCGGTCTTTCCAGTTCTCCGACGTGGCCACGCGGATGTTGACCACTTCGCCGCCATTATTGAGCGAGCGGGCCTCCGGGTCCGCGCCGAGATTGCCGACCAGGATCACCTTGTTCACACCCGCCATGTCACGCTCTCCTCTGCTTGGAAGAACGCTATAAACCCAGCGCGACGGCAGTCCAGTAAGTTAGGCCAGCAAAGGCATAGGCCAAGACAAACAAGTAGGAGACCATGAACAGCGGCCACTTCCAGCCGTTGGTTTCGCGCCTGGTCACGGCGATGGTCGAGATGCACTGCGGCGCGAATACGAACCAGGCAAGGAAGGCGAGGGCGGTCGCAAGCGTCCAGCGATGTTGGAGCCGGTCGGAGAGCTTGGTGGTGCCCGAGGCATCGTCGGCCGAGTCGATCGAATAGACGGTCGCAATGGCGCTGACCGCGACCTCGCGAGCGGCCATCGCCGGAAGCAAGGCCATGCTGATATCGTGGTTGAAGCCGATGGGCCTGACGACAGTCTCGATCCCGCGGCCGATCTTGCCTGCGATCGAGACATCGCTCTGTCTTTGCCCGGGGCCGGCCTGCGGAACGCTCGCCAGCGCCCAGAGAATGATCGTGGTGCCCAGGATGATCGTCCCCGCCCGCTTCAGGAAGATCTCGGCGCGCGTCAGGATGCCGATCGCGACGTCCTTAAGCGGCGGCCACTGGTACTTTGGAAGCTCCATCATAAAGCCGCCGCCGCTCCCCTTCAGCACGCCGCGCCGAAGCACCAGCGCGGCGAGCAGCGCGCCGCAAATGCCAGTGACGTAAAGCACGAACATCACCACGCCCTGCAGCCCCACTCCCCAGACCAGGCGGGTATTCGGAATGAAGGCCGCGATGATCAACGTGTAGACCGGAAGTCGCGCCGAGCAGGTCATCAGGGGGGCGACGAGGATCGTGGTCAGCCGGTCCTTCGGATCGTCGATCGTCCGGGTCGCCATGATCCCGGGAACCGCGCAGGCGAAGCTTGATAGCATAGGGATGAAGGCGCGGCCGGACAAGCCGACGCCATGCATCAGCCGGTCCATCAGAAAAGCTGCGCGGACCATGTAGCCGGTGCCTTCGAGCAGCAGGATGAAGAAAAACAGGATCAGGATCTGGGGCAGGAAAGTGATGACGGCGCCGACGCCCGCGATCGCACCGTCGACAATCATCGACCGAAGGAGCCCGGCGGGCAGCGCACCGCTGACCTGAGCCGAGAGGGCGGCGATGCCGTCCTCAATCCAACCCTTCGGCGTCTCGCTCCACGCAAATACGGCCTGAAACATCACGAACATGATGAGTGCGAGGATGATCGGGCCTAAAACTGGGTGAAGCAGCACGGAGTCGAGCCGGTGCGTCCAGCGGTGGACCGGGGTCTCGCTGATGACCGCCGCAGTGGCAATCTCACGAGCACGGCGCTGGAGATGGATGAGGTCGCTCTTCACCCGCTGGTGCACGCCACAGAAGGGCGCGGAGAGCATGTCGTCCAGCGCGGCACGGAGCGCGTCAATGCCGCGGCGGCGCACCGCGACGGTCTCGATCACCGGCACGCCGAGCTCCCGCGCCAGCGTTTCCGCCGACAACTCAAGCCCGTCGCGCTTCGCTAGGTCGACCATGTTCAGTGCGACGATGGTCGGGTGACCGAGCTCGATCAGCTGCAGGCAGAAGCGCAGGTGGTTGTCGAGGTTCGAGGCGTCGATCACGATCACCAGCGCGTCGGGCTCGCGCTCGCCGGCCTGCTTGCCGAGCAGCACGTCACGCGTAACAGCTTCGTCCGGGCTCGCGGGATCGAGGCTGTAGGCGCCGGGCAGGTCGACCATCTCGACCGGGCGGCCGTCGGCCAATGTCAGACGGCCCGAATGTCGTTCAACCGTAACCCCAGGATAATTGCCGACTTTTTGCCGCGCCCCGGTCAGCGCGTTGAACAACGCGCTCTTGCCGGCATTGGGACTGCCGGCGACGGCGACGAGCGGAAGCGGGTTCACTGGATCGGCTGGACCTGGATCGCGCCGGCATGCTTGCGGCGGATCGCCACGGTCATCCGACCGACGCGAATTGCGATCGGATCGCGGCCGAATGGGCCAAGGTGGAGTGGCTCGACCGTCACCCCTTCATCGAAACCGAAATGCCGAAGGCGGCATGACTCGCTCTCTTCGAGCGAAGACCAGCGGATGCTGGTGACACGTGCCCGCGTTCCTACGGGCAAGCGGTCGAGGCTGGTCGGGCCATGCTGGAGCGGCGCGTTCATTGTTGCGAGTGATTATCATTAACGGATCAGGCTGTGAAGTGAATTGGAACAGCCGCGCTCGCGACGCTTTGCGCCGCGTCAAATCCTATCGTGGCGGGTAGCGCAGCCTACCAAGGAAGCGCGACACGCTGAGATGCTCGGACCCGCGCCAGTCGACCTTCATCTTCTCGAACTTCATCACGTCGTCGATTCTTCGGTCGAGGAAAGCGGCGGTGTCGGCCCAGCCCTCGCTCTGGTCGTCGAGCCAGACGAGCAGGGTCGACCCATAGACCGCGCCGAGCGTCATCCGCTTGGTGTAATGGTTGAAGTCGGTGCTGGTGTCGCCAGCGATGCGCCACATCAGGTCGGCGCTCCGCCACGAGATCCGCAGCGCCAGTGGCAGATTCTGCGGCAGGGCGAGAATGGCGAGGCCGCGGCGGTTGGCTTCGCGCGCGGGGCCCATGATCTCCAGCCGGCGCCAGACGAGGCCGCGGATCCTCTCGCGGATCTTGAGCTTCTCAAGCCGCTTGGGCGTGAACCAGGCCTCGAGCGCCCGGTCGACCTCCTGGATGTAGGTGTCGATCATCCCCGCCTGCGTCTTGGGCATGGCGAGCCGCGCCTGGACGGGGTCGATGCCGAGCTGTCCAGCCGCCGAATCGACCGCGGCCTTGGTCCAGCCATCGAACACCGCATTCTCACCGACCGCGAGCGCCAGCTGGCGGCGTAATTTTTCGAGAGGGCTCGGCGATTCCATCGCGCTCAACTGGGCTGGTCGGCCATCCTTCGCAAGCCCCGCTCGGGCAAACGCACAAGCACCAGCGCTGCTCCGAGCGCGAAAGCGCCGAGGAAATCGATCGGCCGAAGCGTCTCGCGATAGGCGACCCACCCGACGAATGCCGAGATCGCCGGCTGTGTTAGCAGCACCAGTCCGACGATCAGCGGCGGAACGTGGCCGATGCCGTAGACGAGCAGGCCTTGGCCGATCACCTGGCTGCCGAGCGCGAGCAGGAAGACGTAGGTCCAGTCGTTCGGGATGA
>JAFBAM010000112.1 GCA_019247755.1 Sphingomonas sp. | reverse complement strand
AGTGCCATTGCCCAGGCGCTGTTCATACTCCCCTTCTTTCTCTTCTCGGCCCTGTCTGGTCAGCTGGCGGATGATCACGACAAGGCCAAGCTGATCCGCATCATCAAATTCGCCGAAATCGGAATCATGATCCTCGGCGGTGCGGGCATCCTGCTTGCGGATATTCCCTTAATGCTCGCCGCAGTGTGCTTGATGGGCGTTCACTCGACCTTCTTCGGCCCAATCAAATATGCGATTCTGCCGCAGCACCTGCGCCACGACGAAGTGCTCGGCGGCACAGGCTTGGTGGAAGCCGGCACCTACATAGCCATATTGGGTGGCACGATCCTGGCAGGCATCCTGGCGGCTGCGCCAGCCGTCGCCGCTGTCACGACGATCGGAATCGCTGTCCTCGGCTTGCTCGCCGGGAGACAGGTCCCCCCCGCCCCGCCCGCCGCTGAGCGAATTCCGTTCAACTGGCATATCATCCACGCATCGATCGAGCTGGTGAGCGCAACGCTACACATCCGCCGTCTTTTCCTGGCCATCCTGTCGATAAGCTTCTTCTGGACGATCGGGGCCGTGCTGATCATCATCTTCCCACCACTCGTCAAAAACGTGCTGGGCGCGGACGAGCAGGTCGCGAGCTTGTTCATCGCAATCTTCTCAATCGGCATTGCAATCGGCTCGGTGGCGATCAACCGGTTGTTGAAGAGCGAGGTCTCCGCTCGCTTCGCACCTGCCTCGGTGATTGCGATGGGTGTATTCGTCCTGCTGCTCCATTTCGTTGCCCTCGCTTGGGGTAAGAACGATCCGGGACTGACCACTCTCGGAAATTTCGTGCTTCACCCGATGGCGGGACTGATGATCCTTGCGCTGCTGGGCGTCGCCATCACCGGAGGCATGTTCGTTGTTCCGCTCTACGCCTTCCTCACCACTACAGTGCCAAAGACGGAGACAGCACGGACGGTCGCGGCCAACAACATCGTCAATTCCGGCGCGATGGTGATCGGTTCGCTGATGGCCTTTGCCCTCAGCAGCGTAGGGGTCGGACCTACTAATCAGCTACTTTTGGTCGCCGCGATGTGCATCGTTTCAGCCTGGCTAGGCTGGAAGCTTCACCTCGCCTGCGATTGATCTCAGCCGATCAGGATCGAAACGAACAGGAATCCGGCCAAGAAGGTCGTCGCGAACAGCTTGATGTCGTCCGACAGGCTAAAGCCGGATACAGCATGCGCCGCAGCATCGCGCACAGGCCCGCGACCGAACAGGCGTGGATGAGAGGCGACAATGGGCCGAACAAGCTGCATGGCAAAATCCCTAACGCGATCTTTACCATGTTTAGAACCAGCGCAAGCGCGAGTGGCTCCCTTCGTCCCATGGCGGGACGGGGCGTCGAAAATTTCAACGCTTGATTATCGGCTGGCAGCGTTGCGGAGCGGCTGATCGGCGGTGCGGACGCGGTCTTTCAATAATTCGCGCGCCTGCTCGGCCGGCATTGGCTTTCCAAAATACCAGCCCTGGCCGATCTCGCAGCCCAGCCGAACGACGGTCTTATAGGAATCTTCGTTCTCGATCCCTTCGACGCAGACAGGGACCGGAAGCGATGCCGCCATCGTCTGGACGGCCCGCACGATGGCGGAGCTTTCGCGCTTGGTATTGATGTTGGTGACGAAGCTGCGGTCGATCTTGATGATGTCGAACGGCAGCGACCTGAGGTGCGACAGCGATGAAAAGCCGGTTCCGAAATCGTCCAGCGCCAAACGAATGCCCTGATTCTTGAGGCTGGTAACGATGGTGCGGGCGAGTTCAATATCCGCAAAAAGCGAACTTTCCGTAACTTCGATCACAAGCCGGTTCGCGGGAAATCCGGTATCGGCAAGCAATTTGATGATGCGCTGTGCGAGCCAGCCATCGGCTAGCTGCATCGGGGAAATATTGACCGAAATCTTAATCTTCGGGTCCCAAGTCGCGGCTTCCCGGAGCGCCTGGCCGATCACCTGCTCTGACAATCGGCCGATCAGCCCGATTTCTTCGGCGACGGGAATGAAGACGTCAGGCCCGATCTCTCCCGACAAGGGATGAATCCAGCGCGCGAGCACCTCAAATCCCACGATCTCGCCCGTGTCGAGTGCGACCTGGGGCTCGAAGTATGGTACGAAGAGATCATGATCGAGGCCGAAGCGGATGCCCTGTTCGATCTCACTGTGGGCCACGAGCGCCCGCTCCATGCCAGCATCGAACCACACCGGCCGCGCGACGCGGCCATTCCTCGCATGATCCATGGCGATATCGGCACGTCGCAGGATATCGGGAATGCGCGTTTCCGCGGCAGGCCCGGAAGCGATGCCGGCGAACGAACCGACCTGAATAATCTTGTCTTCAAACAAGAGCGGCCGCGTCACAGTGCGCAGGACGGCGTCAGCCAGTTCGTCGACACGCTCCATCTCGTCCGGACGGAGTGCGAGCGCGACGGCAAATTCGTCACCGCTTAGGCGCGCGATGATGGCGTCAGGCCCAAGTTCATCAGACAGTGCAACGGACAACGTCTTCAAGAGGCGATCGCCAGTCTCATAGCCGTGCTGGTCGTTGATCACCTTGAAACGGTGAATCTGGAAGGAAATGACGACCAGGTTTTCGCCTCGCTGCGCCGCGTCCGTGCACAGCTGCCCCGCGCGGTCGGCAAACCCCTTTCGGTTGAAAAGGCCGGTGATCGCGTCGGTGGTCGCGAGAACGACTGCGCGGCGTTCGTGCTCGGCGCGCATCTCGGCTTCATGCTGAAGGTCGACGTAACGGCGCCATCCGAAGAGGATCAGCGCGACGTTGAGAGTAAGAGCGGTGCTCGCAAGGCGGATTCCCGGCCCCTGCTCCTCGCCCAGCGGCAGATTGTGAAAGAAGGCGCTGCCGTTCCAGATGAGCAGCATGACCGCGACGATCAGGATCGCCAGGACGATCGCGTCGCGACGTGCGCTAAGCACCCTTGAACTGGTCGCCTTCGTCAACTGGATACGCCTTCCACAGCCGCATCCGTGAGTATCTGGGAACGCTTAATAAAGCGTGTGGAGTCTGATCCTGGTGCGGACGGCGGGACTCGAACCCGCACGCCCTTTAGGGGCAGAAGATTTTAAGTCTCCAGCGTCTACCGGTTCCGCCACGTCCGCATGGTCAGCGCCGGCCGTGCTTAGCGCTATTCGGCCAGCACTTCGCCTAAGTTCAGCCGCTCGCGCATTTCCTTACCCGGCTTAAAATAGGGCACACGCTTGGCGTTGACCGAAACCGCCTCGCCAGTCCGCGGGTTGCGGCCGACGCGGGCGTCGCGCTGACGGGTCGAAAACGCGCCGAAGCCGCGAAGCTCGACGCGTCCGCCCCCAGCAAGCTGCTCGGTAATGGAATCGAAAATGGCGCCGACGACGCCTTCGACCTCACGTTGCGTAAGGTCGGGAAAATCGGTGCAAAGCTTCTGCACCAGTTCAGAACGGATCATCGAAATCCCCGCATCAGGATGGGTCGGCCCCCGTCTCCCCCGATCACTGGAGGGCCGCTTGACGAGAAGGCTGTCAGAAAGGCCGGTCCGACGCAAGCAGGATTTGCGCGGCGTCCCCTAAAGAACGCCGCGCATACAGTGACTTGGCTACTTCTTCTTAGTGGCCTTGCTGGCCTTGGTGGCCTTGCCTTCCTGCGCTTCCTTGAGCGCTGCACCCAGAATATCGCCGAGCGAGGCACCCGAGTCCGACGATCCGTACTGGGCCACCGCCTGCTTCTCTTCGGCGATCTGCATCGCCTTGATCGAGAAGTTCGGCTTCTTGGACCGGTCGAAGCCCGACACCATCGCATCGAACTTCTGACCGACCTGGAAACGCTCCGGACGCTGCTCGTCGCGATCGCGGCCGAGGTCGGTGCGCTTAATGAAGCCCGTGGCGCCATCGTCGCCGACCTGCACGTCGAGGCCCGCGTCCTGAACAGCGCGGACGGTCACGGTGACAACGTCACCCTTCTTGACCCCGCCAACAGCCGAACCACCGGACGCGCCGGCGCCAGCGCCGCCGCCCTCGAGCTGCTTCATGCCGAGGCTGATGCGCTCCTTCTCGACATCGACGTCGAGGACCTGCGCTTTGACGGTCTCACCCTTGCGGTGGAGCTGCAGCGCTTCCTCGCCCGACACGCCCCACGCGATGTCTGACATGTGGACCATGCCGTCGACGTCGCCTTCCAAGCCGACGAACAAGCCAAACTCGGTCGCGTTCTTGACCTCGCCTTCGACGACGCTGCCGACCGGGTGAGCGGCCGCGAACGCTTCCCATGGATTCGATTGAGCCTGCTTGAGCCCGAGCGAAATCCGGCGCTTCTCCTCGTCGACCTCAAGCACCTTCACGTCCACTTCCTGCGACGTGCTGACGATCTTGCCAGGATGCACGTTCTTCTTGGTCCAGCTCATCTCGGACACGTGGACGAGGCCTTCGATACCAGCTTCCAGCTCGACGAAAGCGCCATATTCGGTGATGTTGGTCACGCGGCCGCGGAACGTACCGCCGACCGGATACTTGGCCGCCGCACCTTCCCAAGGATCGCTCTCCAGCTGCTTCATGCCGAGGCTGATGCGCTGGGTGTCCTTGTTGATACGGATAATCTGCACCTTCACCGTGTCGCCGATGTTGAGGACCTCGGACGGGTGATTGACGCGCTTGTACGAAATGTCGGTGACGTGGAGCAGGCCGTCGATACCGCCCAGGTCCACGAACGCACCGTAATCGGTGATGTTCTTGACGACGCCGTCAATGACCTGGCCTTCTGCAAGGCTCTGGATGAGGCCGCTGCGCTGCTCCGCGCGGGTCTCTTCGAGGATCGCGCGGCGCGAAACGACAATGTTACCCCGGCGACGGTCCATCTTCAGAATCTGGAACGGCTGCGGAAGGTCCATAAGTGGCTGAACGTCGCGGACCGGACGGATGTCGACCTGCGAACCCGGAAGGAACGCCACGGCACCGCCGAGGTCGACGGTGAAGCCGCCCTTCACACGGCCAAAGATCACGCCTTCGACGCGGTTGCCGGCTTCAAATTCCTTTTCGAGCTTGTCCCAGGCGGCTTCGCGACGTGCACGGTCGCGCGACAGCATAGCTTCGCCGGCGCTGTTCTCGACGCGGTCGACATAGACTTCGACTTCATCGCCAATCTTGAGCTCGGCCTTCTGGCCGGGAGCTGCGAACTCGCGCAGCGGGACACGCCCCTCACTCTTCAGGCCGACGTCGATGACGGCCATATCATTCTCGATGCCCGTGACGGTGCCCTTCACCACCTTGCCTTCGAAAGCTTCATTTTCGCCGCCGAGGCTTTTGTTCAGGAGCTCCGCGAAATCGTCGCGGGTCGGGAATGTGGTTGTCGCCATAAGTCTAGTGTCTCTCGTAGTCTTCAAATCGGCCTGCCGCGCCCGGCCACCGTGGCGGGCTTCAACATGCGGACCTGGTTCAATAAACTGCCGCGATCGGCCCATCCGGCCGCGGCGTCCGCTCCAGCTCTCCATGGCAAAAAGCGCGTGCCGGTGCCGGTTCTGGCCGGGTCACCGTACGCGCTCGCCAAAGGACGGGCTGCCGCAGATGCTGAATTGAGCATCCGCCGGACGCCGCGCGCCTTAGCTGAGAGGGTCAGCTACTGCAAGGAGCAGCCTCGTTAACCACGGCTGCTGACCTCACCTTAGCCAATACCTGCGAGACGTCGCAATGTGATCAAGGTTGGAATCCTTTTCGGCGCCGCGGCTGTCCTGTCGATTTCGGCGCCAGCTGCAGCTCAAACTGTGCCTACGGGTGCAACCGGCGCTCTCGCCGACCGCCTCCTCGCCGCGCACAATCGCGAACGCGCCTTGGTCGGCGCGCCACCATTGCAATGGGATGCGGCTCTTGCGGCCCATGCCTCAACTTACGGACCGTTCCTGGCGAGCATCCGGCATCTCGTCCATTCGCCACGCGAAGGGCGGCCGGGCGAGCGCGAAAATCTGGCGATGGCATTTCATGGGACCCGCTCGCCAGAACAGCTCGTCGCGATGTGGAGCGATGAGAAGCGCCTCCTCCAGCCCGGCCTCTTTCCGGCGGTTAGCCGCACCGGTCAGTGGGAGGACGTTGCGCATTACACGCAGATGGTGTGGCCGACGACCACCCGCGTCGGCTGCGCCATCTTCGCGGCCGACTGGGATTATCTGATTTGCCGCTATTCGCCGCCGGGCAATCTTGACGGCAAGCCGATCTTCACCGCCGCATCGCTGCCGGCGCGCTGACTACCAGCGCCGGTTGGCCTTTTTGGGCTGCTGCGCATCCGTCGTCTCGCCGGATAGCGAATTATCTGTCAGCTTTCCGTCGCCCGCGTCGTTCATCTTCAGAAAGCTGCGCACGGCTTCCGCCGAAATTGCGCGGCCGAAAAGCCAACCTTGGGCTTCTGAACAACCGAAGTCGGCAAGCGCGCTGCGGATCTGCTCTGATTCAACGCCTTCTGCCGTAATCGGAACACTGAGATTGTGGCCGAGTCCCGCAATCGTGTTGACGATCGCCGCGGTCTGCTCGCTCTTGACGATGGTAGTAATGAAGCTCTTGTCGATCTTGATGCGGTCAAGCGGCAACCGGTTGACCTGCGCCAGGCTCGCATAGCCGGTCCCGAAATCGTCGAGCGAGATACTGACACCGACATTCTTCAGGCTGTGGATAATGGTGAGCACCTGCTCCCGATCCTCGAGCAGAGAACCTTCGGTAATCTCGATCTCCAGCCGGTTCGCCGGGAAGCCGGCGAGCGCGAGTATCTTCAGGATCTGTTCGGCAAGGGCCGGATCCCGGAACTGCACTGGCGAGACGTTTACCGCGAGGCGCAAGTGCGCGGGCCATTCGCGCGCTTCCTTCAGCGCCTGCTCAAGCACGCTGATCGTCAAAGGCGCGATCAGGCCGGTCCGCTCCGCGGTCTCAATGAACACTTCGGCTTCGACCAGGCCGCGCGTTGGCGAGCGCCAGCGCGCAAGGGCCTCGAACCCGATGATTTGACGAGAGTTCAGGTCGACCAGCGGCTGGAAGAAAGGCACGAACTCGCCAGACTTGATGCCGGACCGGATATCTTCTTCGAGCTTCAGCCGGTCGGCGATCTCGCGCTCGAGCTCTTTGTCGAACCACGCGAACGCGTTCCGGCCGGCCCGTTTGGCGGCATAAAGCGCCACGTCGCTCTCGCGAAGCGCTGTTTCTTCGTCACTCTTAACGCCGATCCTCGCGAGACCGATGGACGCGGTGACCTGAATTTGCGTGCCTTCGACGAAGACAGGCGCCGCGAGGGCTTCGAGGACCTTTGCGGCGACCGCTTCAGCGGTCTGATCGTCGGCGCCAGGCAAAAGGATTGCGAATTCGTCGCCACCGGTCCGTGCGCAGCAAGCGTTTGAAGGCGCCGCCTTGCGCGATACTTCGGCTACCCGCCGAAGCACGCGGTCGCCGGCAAGGTGACCGTGCAAGTCGTTGACGCGTTTAAAGTGATCGAGGTCTAGGACGAGGAACACTCCGGCCTCTCCCTTCGCCAGCGTCTCGTCGAGCGCCCGCATCAGCTCGCGGCGGTTGCCTAACCCCGTCGCCGGGTCGGTATTGGCATTACGCTGGGCAAGCCTTTCAGCGGCTTCATAGGCTTCGAGCGCTTCCTTGAGATCGCGCGACCGGCGCCAGCCGAAAAGGATAATCGCGATGTTGAGCAGGAAAGCGACCTTTAGGGTGCTTCCCGAACCAGGCAGCGGCATGGACTGAATCGCTGCAGGCAGCACTTGGCTGCCGAGCGCAACGAATAGCAGCACAGCGGCCAACGTCGCGCACGTCGTGATGATATGGCTGCCCGCTAAGCGAACAGTCTTGCTTCTCGCTCTACTCAACTTGCGATCCACTTCTTGCCCTCGGCCTTAATGCCGCGAAGAAGTGAATATTGTCCTTACCTTGCCGGCCCCTTCATTGCCGGGCGTGAGCTAGATGTTCCTCGACCATGCGGAGTGCCTCGGCGATCGATTGATCGAGCGACAGTTCGCTGGTGTCGAGCAACAACGCATCGGCGGCTGGCCTTAGCGGCGCCACCCCTCGCCCGGAATCACGTGCGTCGCGGGCATGAATGTCGGCTAGCACATCCTCGTAATGCGCATGCATTCCGCGAGAACCGAGCTCGCTTAGGCGACGCCGAGCCCGGACTTCCGGCGAAGCCGTGACGAACAGCTTTACGTCTGCCTTGGGGGCGATCACCGTTCCGATGTCGCGGCCATCAAGGACCGCGCCCCGGTCCTGAGCCGCGAAGTCCTGCTGTCGTTTCAGAAGCGCAGACCGAACTGCCGGATAGGCCGAGATCATCGAGGCGATCTTGGAAACTGCCTCGCTCCTGAGCTCGGGGTCGTCCGCGACGGATCCAAGGCCGTCGCAGGCCCGCAGCGCCTCGAACTCGCTCGATGGATCGCCGCCCCACCGCCACAGGTTTAATGCAACCGCTCGGTAAAGCAGGCCCGTATCCATGTGCGGCAAGTCCAAGCTCTTCGCGAGCGCGCGTGCGATCGATCCCTTGCCGCTCGCGGCGGGTCCGTCGACGGCAATGACCGGCCCCTTTTCCTTGCCGTCCCTCAATCCCATTTCCTTGGCTAAGGCGCGCTGCTTTGACAGGGGCATATCGCTATGGCAAGGCGCGCCGCCGAACGCGGGCCGAGGCTCGCATAACCGACATTTACTGGAGTTGAGACCGTAAGATGGTGAAACCCGAATGGGGCACCAAGCGCACTTGCCCCAAGTGCTCGACCCGCTTCTACGACCTCGGCAAGGATGACCCCGTCCATTGCATCGAGTGTGGCACGGACTTCGTTCCCGAGCCGGTGCTGAAATCGAAGCAGCCGCTCGCCTTTGAGGTTGCCGCACCGGCCGCCAAGGAGCCCGAGCAGGATGATGCGCTCGCGGCCGACGATCTCGCGATCGATGAGGACCAGGAAGTCAGCGCCGACGAGGAAGTCGATCTGGAGACTGGCGACGACGATCTCGGTGTTGAAACCGCTGGCGAAGACGACGAAGTTTAAGAGGGCCTGAGGCGCTAATTCCCCCTTTTCCAGCGGGGTGAAGTTCGCCTAAGGGCTTGAAGACGTGGGGCCGTAGCTCAGCTGGGAGAGCGTCGCAATGGCATTGCGAAGGTCAGGGGTTCGATCCCCCTCGGCTCCACCATTCCCTCACAAGACTTGAAGTCTACGCACCTCCGCGCGCGCGGATGAACGCCAGTTCACGCTTGGGCAACGGCGTCGTAAGTCTCGCTGCCGCAATCGACTGACGCGCTACTTAGGTGGCGGGGATGCGGCCCCTCTGAGCTCCGCCGCGTCCGCTTTTTTCATGACTCCTCCTGAAAAATGCGGTGGGGCGCGTATACCATGCGGACGGTGTGATGAAGGCCGCAAGAACGAACCTCAGGCGCTGGGCAGCAATGGCCGCGATCGCGGCTGGGATCGCCATCGTAGGCATCGGCTATTGGCCGGGTATCATGATCGATGACGCTCGCTGGCAGTACCAGCAGGCGATCGATAATGCCTATGAGGACTGGCACCCACCGCTGATGGCGTGGATCTGGCGTCGCCTCATGTTCCTTCA
>JAFBAM010000173.1 GCA_019247755.1 Sphingomonas sp. | reverse complement strand
CGACGCGAAGCTGCCGGAGCCGCTCGACACGCTGGAGCTCAAGAATATCCCCGAGGATCCGCTGCGGGCATTCCTTGAGGACCAGGGATTCAAGGCGTTGCTCAACCGGCTGAACAGCGGCGGCTCGCTGGTCGAAGCAAGGCGCAGCAGCAGCGGTGCGGGCTACAATGACGTCATGGCGGCATTGGAGGCAAAGAAGCCCGCCGCGCCCGCAGAAGCCGAGAAGATCGAGGTCGATCGGTCGAAATATGAGACCGTCACCGACGAAGCGTCGCTCGACCGCTGGATCGCCGAGGCGAAAGCGCAGGGTTACGTGGCGCTGGACACCGAGACCGATTGCATCGATTGCATCATTGCCAAGTTGGCGGGGATCAGCCTGGCAACTGGACCCAACCGCGCCTGCTACATTCCCGTCGGACACAGCGGCATCGACATGTTTGCCGAAGCGCCCGACCAGCTGCCGCTCGATTTGGTGCTCGGCAAGCTGAAGCCGCTGCTCGAGGACCCGGCGGTCCTGAAAATCGGCCACAACCTGAAATATGACTGGGTGATGTTCGACAAGGCCGGCATCAATGTCGCGCCGATCGACGACACGATGGTGATGAGCTTCGACCTCGATGCCGGGCGGAGCTTCGGGCACGGGCTCGAGGAGCTGGCGAAGCTGCACTTCGATCATGAGTGCATCCCGTTCAAGCAACTGTGCGGGACGGGCTCCAAGCAGATCACGTTCGACAAGGTGCCGCTGGGCCCGGCGACCGAATATGCGGCCGAGGACGCCGACATCGCGCTGCGCCTCTGGCTCAGACTGAAGCCGCGGCTCGCGGCAGAGAACGTCACCCGCGTCTACGAGCGGGTCGACAAGCCGCTGGTGCCGGTGCTGGCGCGGATGGAACAGCGCGGGATCAAGGTCGACCGCGATTATCTGGCGAGGCTCAGCCGCGAATTCGCCGAAGAGACGGCGCGGCTGGAGGAGCGGATCTACGAGGCGGCGTGCGGGCCCTTCACCATCGGCTCGCCGCAGCAGCTTGGCGAAGTGTTGTACGGGCGGCTGGGCCTGAAGGGCGGGCGCAGGGGCAAGAGCGGTCAATATTCGACTGACGTCAACGAGCTGGAGCGGCTCGCCGGCGAGGGTGTCGCGTGCGCCAGCCTCGTGCTGGAATGGCGCCAGCTGACCAAGCTCAAGTCGACGTATACCGATGCGCTGCAGGCGCAGATCAACGCGCAGACGGGTCGCGTGCACACCAGCTTCTCGCTGACCGGCGCGCAGACCGGGCGATTGTCTTCGAACGACCCGAACCTGCAGAACATCCCGATCCGGACCGAGATCGGCCGCAAGATTCGCGACGCCTTCGTCGCCGAGCCGGGATACAAATTGCTCAGCGCCGACTACAGCCAGATCGAGCTTCGGCTAGCGGCGCACATGGCCGACGTGCCGCAGCTCAAGGACGCGTTCAACGCGGGCCAGGATGTCCATGCGATCACCGCCGAGGAAGTGTTCGGGACGGTCGATCGCGAGACCCGCAACAAGGCCAAGACGATCAACTTCGCGATCCTCTATGGCAGCTCGGCGTGGGGAATTGCCTCCCGGATGGGGCTGGCCAGGGAAGAGGGGAAGGCGATCATCGATCGCTATTTCGAGCGCTTCCCGGGCATTCGGGCATTCATGCACAGCACTTTGGCCTTCGCCCGCGAGCATGGCTTCACCCAGACCCTGTTCGGGCGGCGGACGCACTTCGAGCCGAACATCCGCTCGCCCAACCCGTCGATCCGCGCCGGGGCGGAGCGCGCCGCGATCAATGCGCCGATCCAGGGCACCAGCGCCGACCTCATCAAGCGGGCGATGGCGCGGATGGACGATGCGCTCGCCGAGGCGGGCCTGGCCGACGTCCGCATGCTGCTGCAGGTCCACGACGAGCTGGTGTTCGAGGTGCCCGACGGCAAAGAGGAGGCCGCCTCGGCCGTCATCAAGCAAGTGATGGCGAATGCCGCCGAGCCGGCGATGAAGCTCGACGTGCCGCTCGATGTCGAAGTCGGCTGGGGCGAGCATTGGGGCGCAGCGCATTGACCGACGCCGAGCGCGCCGACGCCGCAGCGGAAGCGCCCGATGCCGATATGGCGACGCTGGCCCGCGGAGGCCGACTGAATGTGCTGGGCTTCATCCTGCGGCTGGCAGGAATGGTGCCGTTCCTGTTCATTGGCGGACGGATCTACGGCCCCGCCGCGCTCGGGCGTTTTGCCTATGCGGTGCTGGCGGTCGAGTTCGCGGCGCAGCTTGCCGCGCTGGGATTGAGGCGGGCACTGGCACAGCAGCTCGCCAATGAGGACAAGCCGCAATCCTGCGTCGTGGCCGACGGACTGCTGGTTGCCGCGATCGGCTCGGTCGTCTGCATGGCGATCCTGTTCGCATTCCCGGTTGCGATGTACCCGGACGTGCGCAGCCCGCCGACGGGGCTCGACCGTTATCTCGCGATCACGGTGCTGGCGATCAGCTGGACCGACATCGCGCTCGCAGCGCTTGCCTATCACCATGACGTCGGCGCGACGGTCCGTGCGCGGTCGATCGTCCAGCCCTGGGTGATCAGCATCGCCGCGCTCGTCCTGTCAT
>JAFBAM010000079.1 GCA_019247755.1 Sphingomonas sp. | reverse complement strand
GTCCGCGGTCCAAATGGAATCGAGGGCAGGGGCCTGCCCGCTGACAGCCGTCCATCCGAACTGCGCGATGTAAGCGCCGGGCGCGCCGAGCGGCGACAGCAGCCGCACGGGCGGCGAATCCTTGGCGATCGTCTGCTTCTGGTTGAGCAGCAGCAGGTCATCGATCTGCGCACCCTTGAGATTGATCGAACCCGACAGAGACGGCGTGCGGATCGCGACCCGTTGGCCCGAACCGAGCGCTGCCGCGACGGACTGCGTCACCTTTGGCGCTGCGGGGGCCGAGGGCTGCGCTCCCGGCTGCGGCACTGGCTGCTGCTTTCCGGCCTCAACCTTGCTGCTTGGCGGGTTCGAGGTCGGAAAATATTTGTTCGCGGCCCAGGTCCAGCCGAGCAGCACCAGCGCGCTTAGCACCACCGCGAGGATCAAATTCTTGCTGTCGTTCACGTCTGTTCGATCCTCTTACGGGACTGGGTCGTAGCCTTGGCCGCCCCACGGGTTGCAGCGAAGAATGCGCTTCAGCGCCATCCATCCGCCGCGTGCGGCGCCATAGCGTTGTATTGCGGTAATGGCATAGGCCGAGCAGCTTGGCTGATAGCGGCAGCTCGGCGGCAGAATCTGCGACGGGCCTTTCTGCCAGCCCTTGGCGACCAGGATCATCAGCTTTCCGATCATGGCTTGCGCAGCCTGTCGAGCGCGCTGGTCAGCTCGGAGCGCAGCAGGTCATAATCGCGCTCGATGCCCTTGGCACGGCCGATCATCACATGGTCAGCGCCGGCGAAGCCCTTCGCCGGCACGATCTCGCGTGCGAGCGCCCGGAAGCGCCGCTTCATCCGGTTGCGGACGACGGCGCCGCCGATCTTCTTCGTGACCGTGAAGCCCACGCGCATGCTCACGTCCGAATCCTTGCGGTCACGGACGAGCAGGATGAAACCGGGTGTGGTGGTGCGCAGCCCGCCGTTCGCGGCGAGGAAGTCCGCGCGCTTTGAGATGGTGGTTAGGCGCTGAGCTTTTTGCGACCGCGGGCGCGGCGCGCGTTCAGCACCTTGCGGCCGCCGACGGTTGCCATGCGGCTGCGGAACCCGTGACGCCGCTTGCGGACCAGGTTGCTCGGCTGGAAGGTGCGCTTCATCGCTCATGCCTCTAAATTCGGATTCAAAGAAAAAGGGCCGCCAAAGAGGCAGCCGCTGTCTCGCGCGCCGATAGGGGAGAGGTGTGGCCAAGTCAATCGCTGCCGCTCGATTGACGCGCCTTGCGGATCGCCTCGCGCCGTTGGTGGCTGGGCCGTCGAAGGGCCCAGTCGGTCCACCTCCCGGCCTTCGGCTTCCAACGTTTGAAATGAACATAGCGCCGCTTCGCCCACATGCTCGTCTTGAGAATCAGCGCCAGGCCGAGGCCCGCCACAATAATCCCGCCGGGGCCCGGTATCGCCCCAACCAGAGGCGAGATGATCAGGAGGATTACGCCAACCCCGAACAGCGACCATTCGACAATCGGATTGTCGATGAACTTCCGCCATTTCTCTCGCTCGCCCATCCGTATTGATTTGGTGACACACCGCGATGAGCGCAAGCCGCTTGCGGGAAAGGTCCGGACCAGTCTAGCGTTGCGCCGCCGAGCTAGGGGGATGTCTGACCCGCGTTGAATGTTTGGGAGGCGGGGCCTGATGGCCGCGACCGTCGCCACTGTTGCGTATCTCGGCCTCGAAGCCCGCCCGGTCGAAGTGCAGGTGCAGCTTTCGTCGGGCGTGCCCAAGTTCACCATCGTCGGCTTGGCAGACAAGGCTGTCGCCGAAAGCCGCGAGCGCGTCCGTGCGGCGCTGGCGTCGATCGGGCTCGCGCTTCCCCCGAAGGTGATCACGGTGAACCTTTCGCCGGCGGACTTGCCGAAGGAGGGGTCGCATTACGACCTGCCGATAGCCCTAGGCCTGCTCGCCGCGATCGGCGCGACTGATGCTGAAACACTATCGCATTATGTCGCGGTCGGTGAGCTAAGCCTCGACGGGCGCATCGCCGGCTCACCCGGTGTGCTGCTCGCCGCAATCCATGCCTCGTCGCTCGACAAGGGGCTAATCTGTCCGGCCGCCCAAGGTAGCGAGGCGAGTTGGGCCGGTGAGCTCGATGTCATCGCCGCGCCTGACCTGCTTGCGCTTCTCGCACACCTTAAGGGGACGTCGCTCTGTGCTACGCCCGTCATCGCCGAGGCTGAAGTGCCTGACGGCGGCCCGGACTTGGCGCAGGTGAAGGGGCAGGAAGTTGCCAAGCGCGCGCTCGAGATCGCGGCTGCGGGTGGCCACAACTTGCTGATGAGCGGCCCACCTGGCGCGGGCAAGTCGCTGCTCGCCGCATGCCTGCCCGGAATCCTGCCACCGCTGCAGCCCGCCGAGGCGCTCGAAGTCTCGATGGTCGCATCGGTCGCGGGCGAGCTTGGTGGCGGCAAGATCCGCCGGCGCCGCCCGTTCCGCGCGCCGCACCACAGCGCATCCATGCCCGCCCTCGTCGGCGGCGGCTTGAAAGTCCGGCCCGGCGAGATCAGCCTCGCGCATCTCGGGGTGCTGTTTCTCGACGAGCTGCCCGAATTCCAGCGCCCAGTGCTCGACTCGCTCCGTCAGCCGCTTGAGACCGGCAATGTCAGCGTGGCCCGCGCCAACACGCACGTGACTTTCCCGGCGCGGGTGCAACTCATCGCGGCGATGAATCCGTGTCGCTGCGGGCACCTCGGCGATCCTGCACTCGCCTGCAGCCGAGCGCCACGCTGCGCTGCCGATTACCAGGCGCGTGTCTCGGGGCCTCTGCTCGACCGCATCGACCTCCATGTCGAGGTGAACGGTGTTTCAGCCGCGGACCTGACCCTCCCACCACCGGCCGAAGGCAGCGCCGAGGTTGCGC
>JAFBAM010000011.1 GCA_019247755.1 Sphingomonas sp. | reverse complement strand
GGTGTCGAGCGTACCGATCACCAGCACTAGGTCGAACGACCCCACTTCTAAAGTGCTTGAACTCTCCAATGAATGCGGCCCGCCCAATTGAACAGCGTCGGCGGCTTCGCGGAGCCGGACCTGCCAAGCCATATCTTCGCAACCAAGCAGCAACGCATTGTCGAACCGGCGGTGCAGCAGCGCGAGCCGCTCGAGACAATCGGCGAATGCGCGCTCGTGGAGAAACAGCTGCGGTCCGAGTCGAGACGCTCGCCCCCGGCGGATCGGACTCAAGCTTGGGTCGAAGAGAGGAGACACCACATGCTTGTGCGCTGGCGCTTCTCACGCGACAAGGAGGCGATGGTCTGGAAGTTGGTTCGGACTGCCGCGTATCGGGCACTCGATTTTGCGCTTCCGCCGCGTTGCGCCGGCTGCGGGGTCGTCGTAGGCGACGTCCACAGCTTCTGTCCGGATTGCTGGAAGCAGGTCGAGTTTTTGGGAAATTCGGGTTGCGGCACCTGCGGATTGCCTCTGCAGGCAACTGAAGAGACGAGTTGCGGCGCATGCCTGGCAAGACCGCCAGTCATCGGCAGGACGCGGGCCGCGGTCGCCTATGACGATTTGTCGCGCAGCCTTGCTATCCGCCTCAAATATGGCCGGAAGGTCGCGATAGCCCGCACAATGGCACGTTACATGGCGCCGCTCGTCGCGGAGGGCAGCGAGCGGCTGCTCGTGCCAATACCGCTCCACCGATGGCGATTGTGGACACGCGGCTTCAATCAATCGGCGCTGGTCGCTCGTGAGCTGTCGCGGCGACTCGGCATTGCCGCCGATCCGATGGCGCTGGCCCGTATCCGGCGGACGCCACCGCTCAAAGGCATGAGCGCACTACAACGCCGCAAGACCGTCGCGGGTGCTTTCAAGGTGCGCGACAAGGCGGCGGTCGCCGGCAAGACGGTCATACTGGTTGACGACGTGCTGACCACTGGCAGCACTGCGGAAGCTTGCGCGCGGACCCTCGAGCGGGCCGGCGCCGCCCGAGTCGAACTCGTCAGCTGGGCGCGCGTGGTGAAACCTTCGCAGTTGATGCGTTGAGCCGGATGCCTAATTATTGGGGAGTGAAAGGCGAAGCGTGACCGTCGAGATCTACACCAAGGCGTTTTGCCCTTATTGCTGGCGCGCCAAGCAGCTGCTCGAGGCCAAGGGTGTCGAGTACCGCGAGATACCGGTGGATTATGGCGGAGAGGCCCGTGAGCTGATGGTGCAGCGTGCCAACGGCCGCACCACGGTACCGCAAATATTCGTTCGGGAGCACCATGTGGGCGGGTGCGACGACCTGTTCGAACTCCACCATTCCGGCAAGCTGGACGAGCTGTTCAAGCCATGACCCGGATCGCGCTCTTCCAGTCGACGACCGGGATTGACCCTGCAGCAAATGCTCGTTCCCTGGCAGGGGCAGTGGAGCAGGCCGCCGCCGGCGGTGCGGAGATGCTCTTCACCCCGGAAATGTCAGGCCTCCTGGATCGCGATTCGGCGCGTGCCGCCAAAATGCTTAGTCCCCAGGACCGTGATCGTGTGCTCGCGGCCGCCCGCGAGGCGGCGGCCCAGCATCGGATATGGCTCCATGTTGGTTCCCTTGCCGTATTGCTCGACGACGGCAAGGTCGCAAACCGCGGCTTTGTCATCGACCGCGAGGGTCAGGTTCGCGCGACCTACGACAAACTGCATCTTTTCGACGTCGATTTGCCGACCGGCGAAAGCTGGCGCGAATCAAACATTTATTCGGCGGGCAGCGGTGTGACGCTGGTGAACGGGACTCCCGTCGGAAAACTTGGCCTTACCATCTGCTACGATCTGCGATTCCCTGGCTTGTTTGCGCGACTTGCGGAGTCCGATGCCGACGTCATCGCGGTTCCGGCAGCCTTCACCGTACCCACCGGCAGGGCCCACTGGCATGTGCTGCTCCGCGCGCGGGCGATCGAAGCGGGCCTTTTCGTGGTCGCTGCTGCGCAGGTAGGTCACCACGAAGATGGCCGAAACACATTCGGCCACAGTCTTGTCGTGGATCCATGGGGCGAGATTCAGCTCGACATGAGCGAGGGCAACGGCGTTGGCTTCGCTGACATCGACCTGAAGCGAATTTCGGAGGTCCGCTCACGCATACCGGCGCTTAACCACCGTCGTCCTATTCCGGACGCCGTGACATTATGATCGTCTTCGACCTTCAGTGCGGCGCCCAGTGCGGATCGTTCGAAGCCTGGTTCGGGTCGAACTCGGACTTCGAAGAGCAACGGGGCGCGGGCCTGGTTGAATGCCCCGTTTGCCAATCCACTGACATTCGGAAGGCGCCGATGGCCCCTCGACTGCCGAAGAAGATGGCCGACACCCCCATTTCGAAATTGGCCGCGCTTCAGGGTGAGTTGCTAAAGAACTCTCGCTGGGTCGGGGACGAATTCACGGACACGGCCAGGGCGATGCACCTGGGGGAGATTGAGCAACAACAGGTTCACGGCAATGCGACGCTCGAGCAGGCCAGGTCGCTCGCCGACGAGGGAATCCCGGTCGCCCCGCTGCCGTTGCCGGTCACACCGCCGAGCCAGGTCAATTGATTGGCGGGCGACGTGCCCTTATTCACAAATGCGCGCGACCCCGTAGCTCAGCAGGATAGAGCATCAGATTCCTAATCTGAGGGCCACAGGTTCGAATCCTGTCGGGGTCGCCAGTTCAACGAGGGGCTTGGATATGGCGACGCAGCAAGACAGAGGACCACGAACCGGCCTCGCCGACCGAATGTTCCTTGAACACCCTCGCTCGCTCGGGATGACGTGGGCCGGTCATGGCGTCGGTGCGGTTGCCATCGGGGCTCGGCTCGTCGGTGCCGGCCTCGCCTGCATCGTACACGCCGCGGTGCCGGGCCTCTTCACGCAGACCGCCGGCAAGACCGTCACGCACATGTACGACCACATGAACAAGCGCAGGGCGGGCGCCGCAAATCCGGAGGCCTGGCCTGACTACGAAATCTGACCGAGCCTCGGTCGCGATTGTCGGGGGCGGTGCTTCCGGGACCATCTTGGCGGTCCAGCTCGCGCGCCGTGGCATTCGCTCGCAGCTGATCGACGGCAGTGGCCGCCTCGGCCGCGGCGTCGCTTATTCAACCAACGAGCCCGCCCACCTGCTCAACGTTCCTGCCGAGCGGATGAGCGCGCTCGCCGGAGAGCCCGACCATTTTGCCAGGATTTTCGAGGCAGAAGGTGGCGACCGACGCGGTTTCGCCGAGCGACGCCTATTTGGCCGTTATCTTCGCGGTATCCTCGATGAAGCAGTAGAGAAGGGCTGCATCAAAATCATCGAGGCGACGGCCGTCGGGGCGAGCCGCCAGGGCGATGGCTGGCAAGTTCACCTGAACAATAGGTCGTCATTAGAGACGAAGGGCCTCGTCTTGGCTGCAGGCAATCAGGAACCGGCAGCCTTGGGCGAGTTCGAGCAGGTCGGCGATCGCTTCGTTCGCGACCCCTGGGACGCCACCGCGCGCGCCGCCGTGGAAGATCTGGCGAACACGGGCGCGGCTGCCCTAATCGTCGGAACCGGCCTTACGATGGTCGACTTGGTCCTCTCGCTCGAGGCCGCCGGCCATCAGGGCAGGATTGTCGCGTTATCACGCCGTGGCCTTGCGCCGCGGTCGCATGCCAATACCGAACCCGCGCCGGTTGACCAAAGCGACATTCCGCAGGGGAGTGTCATCGGTCTGCTTCGCTGGCTTCGCCGCCGCAGTGCCGAGGTCGGCTGGAGGCCTGCGGTAGATAGCCTGCGTCCATTCAGCCATGTCCTGTGGCAAGGCTTCGATGTTGATCAGCAGCGGCGGTTTCTAAGACATGCGCGGCCATATTGGGACGTACACCGTCACCGTATCGCTCCGGAAGTCGGGCAGACGGTGGCGCGGCTCATCGGCGGGGGACGACTGGAAATCCTCGCCGGACGCATCTCGACGGCGCGGGAGACCGATCGCGGTTTGGAAGTTGGGTATCGCAAACGTGCAGCAGAGGCCGATCAATCCATGACTTTCGGCTATGCCTTCAACTGCACCGGGCCGCTCCATACGATGTCGCGATCAAGGGATCCCATGCTCCGAAGCCTGCTCGATGCCGGCGAAGTTGCGCCGGACCATCTCAACATCGGCCTGTCGGTCGATGAAAATTGCCGAGCCGGCGAACATCTCTGGGCGATGGGGCCACTGACCAAAGGTCGGTATTGGGAAATCATCGCGGTGCCCGATATTCGCGAGCAGGCGGCAGCCGTCGCTGACGATATCAAGCGGGAGCTTGGCGAATGAGTGATTCCCCTGAACCTGAGGACGGTGACCTGGTCGAGTCCGCGCCGGACTGCGAGGTGCCTGGCAATGTTGCCGAGGCGATCCGCACCCTGATCCGATGGGCGGGGGACGATCCCAACCGGGAAGGACTGCTGGACACCCCGCGCCGCGTGGCAAAAGCCTGGCGAGAATATGCGCGCGGCTACCTGGAAGACCCGGCAATCCACCTCAGCCGCACCTTCGAGGAGGTCGGTGGTTACGACGAGATCGTGCTCCTGAAGGATATTCCCTTCCAGTCGCATTGTGAGCACCACATGGCGCCGATCATCGGCAAAGCCTCCATCGCTTATTTGCCGCGCGACAAGGTGGTCGGCATCAGCAAGCTGGCCCGAGTGCTCCATGGCTTCGCGCGTCGCCTTCAGGTTCAGGAGCGACTGACCGCGCAGGTGGCCGACGCAATCTGGCAGCACCTGCAGCCCAAAGGGGTCGCGGTCGTGATTGAGGCAAGCCACGCCTGCATGACCGCTCGCGGAGTATCCACCCCCGGGGTGATGATGACCACCAGCCGAATGATGGGCACCTTTCGTGAGGATGAGCGCAGCCGCCGCGAGGTCCTCGCGCTGATGGGCTATTGAGCGATGCTTCGAAAAGGTTGAGGCGATCCCCGTTGCTCAGGGATCGCCCCGCCTCCGGCCCTTCCATTAGGTGTGGGAGGCCTCCATGCCGTGCTTGAGTTGGCTCATTTGGTCATGGCCGGCCAGGACCGACTGGAAGCACCGTTCTACCACTGAACGGCTGTCACCAGTGAGTTCATCGCCCTTGAGGGCGGTTTCGAACTTCTCCTTGAGATAGTCTTCGCCGCGCTCGACCTCGTTGATGATCGCCTTTTCATCGCGACCCGTGACCGCCGCCTTCAGATCCTCGAATCGCTGGTGGGCCTTGCCCATGAAAGAGCCGTCGTCCTCAGGATTGCCGCCAAGCCGGCGAACTTCGGCGCGTAGGTTCTCGACAACTTCCTGCCGTTCGTTTGCGCGCTGCCTGAAGATCTCGCGCAAACGCTCGTTATCGATGTTCTGAGCGCTGTCCTCATAGCCGTTGATGCTGTCGATCGTGGTCGCGATCAGGGTGTTGAGGGTGCTAATCTCACTCGAATGCTCACTCATTGTCTTCTCCAATCATTGGGGGATGGTTGGGGTTAACAACGCCCGAAATCTCGAGCCGATGCCGAGCCGCAGTCGAAAAATGGCGCTCGCCGCGAATTGCTGTCAGTTTGCCCCGGCGTTGATCTCAAGGGGGTGAGTCGATGGCACTGACGCGAAGAGCGCTACTCGAACATATTGGAACGGTGGGCGGCGTCGGCGCCGCTTATCTCGCAATGGAAACGCTAGGGCTCGCGGTCGCGACGCCGGCCGGGGCAGAGAGCTTTCGGCTGCCAGCGGCAAGCGGGAAGGGCCGCTCGGTCGTCGTCTTGGGGGCCGGAATAGCAGGACTGGTTTCGGCTTACGAACTAAGCCGGGCAGGTTACCGGGTCACAGTGCTTGAGGCACGAGACCGGATTGGCGGCCGCGCCTGGAGCATTCGCAACGGCGACCGCATCGTCCAGCACGGTCGTCCGGATCAGGTGGCGACATTCTCTCCTGGCCTGTACTTCAACGCCGGCCCTGCGCGAATTCCGAGTTCGCACCGCGTCATCCTGGGCTATGCGCGAAAGTTCGGCGTCGGCCTCGAGACTTTCGTCAACGTCAACCGGAATGCCGGCTGGGAGTTCGGCGGGAAGGTCCATCTGGAGCGTCGAATGGTCGAGGATATGCGCGGCCAGCTCGCGGAGCTTCTCGCCAAGGCGATCGACAAGCACGCGCTGGATGGTGAGGTCTCTAAGGATGAGCTTGCCGCCATCCGCCAGTTCCTCGTTCCCTATGCTTCTCTCGACCCCAAGGGCAAATACGTCCCCACCGGTTCGTCAGGCTTCTCCGTTGAGGGCGGCGGATACGCGCAAGCCCCGGTTCCCTTGCCGCCGCTCGGTTTCAAGGAACTGGCCCCCTCGCCAGCAGTGACCCTACCGTACATCTTCGAACATATCTGGGACATGCAATCGACGATGCTCCAGCCGGTCGGTGGCATGGATCGCATCGCGCACGCCATTTACGAGCAAGTGAAGCCGGCCGTGCGGATGCGCTCTCCGGTGAAGGAAATCCGCCGCGCCGGTGGTCGGGTTCGTATCGAGCATGGCCCGGGAAGCCAGGTCACCGAGGCCGATTATTGCATCTGCACCCTCGGCGCGAACCTGCTCGACAAAATTCCGAACGATTTTTCGCCGGAGAAGAAGGCCGCCTTCAAGGGGGTTCCTTATCTTGCGAGCGTCAAAGTCGGGTTCGAGGCGCCGCGGTT
>JAFBAM010000296.1 GCA_019247755.1 Sphingomonas sp. | reverse complement strand
CAAGCTTCTTCCCGAACCGGCCTACCAGCCGATTGAAATGCCGCTGAACACGCCGACGGGCGTCATCGTCGCCTTCTTCGCCTCGGTCTGCGGCTTCGCGATGATCTGGTACATCTGGTGGCTGGCCATTCTGGGCCTGATCGGCGCCTTCGCGATCTTCGTCTGGTACGCCTGGCGCGACGAGCATGAGCATATCATTCCGGTCGAGGAAGTTCGCGCCAACGCCCGCGAACGCCGCCGCATCAGGATGGAACACCTACACCAATTGAGCCAGTCGACATGACGAGTGAAGCAGCAACCATCGGCCTGACGCACGGCGGGTCCGAAGACACGGGCCTCGGCCACCGCGGGCCGGAGTCCAAGAGCATCGTCGTACCCTATGGATTCTGGCTGTTCGTCCTTTCGGACATGGTGCTCTTCTCGGCGCTGTTCGCGAGCTACGGAACGCTCGTGAGCGCCACCGACGGCGGGCCGACTACCCACCAGCTGTTCCACCGCGACCTGGTCGCCGTCGAGACCATTGCCCTGCTTCTTTCGAGCTTCGTCTGCGGCCTGGCGATGATCACCGCGAAACGCGCGAACATGGCGTGGACACAGATATGGCTGATCGCGACCGGCGCGCTCGGCGCCGTTTTCCTGGGAATCGAGCTCTACGAATTCTCGTCCATGATCGCCGAAGGGGCCGGGCCGCAGCGCAGTGCCTTCCTGTCCTCCTTCTTCACATTGGTCGGCTGCCACGGAGCGCACGTCACTGCCGGCCTCCTCTGGCTCGGCACCATGATGGCGCAGATTTGGGCCAAGGGCTTCCGCGAAGACATCGTCCGCAGGCTGCTGTGCTTCAGCATCTTCTGGCACGCGCTGGACATCATTTGGGTGGGCATCTTCACCATCGTGTACCTGATCGGGACCCTGCCATGACCGAAGACGAAGACAATCTGCTCGACGTCGCGCCCGGGCAGCCGCACAACAATATCCTCAGCGAATCACTGCTCTATATCGTCGGACTGGCGCTGGCGCTGATCCTCACCGGTGTGTCGTTCTGGGTGGCATCGACGGGCGTGCTGTGGGGACCTGGCGTTGCAACCGGCCTGGTGGTGCTCGCCATCGCCCAGATCGGCATTCACCTGGTGTTCTTCCTCCACATCACCAGCGGGCCGGACAACACCAACAACGTGCTGGCCCTCGCCTTCGGAGCGTTGATCGTCTTCCTCGTGATGATCGGCACGATCTGGATCATGGCGCACATGAACGCGAACGTCGGCATGTCGCCTGAGATGATGAACCTTCAGATGCAGCACTAGCCCGGCTGCGCTATGGCGAGCCGCGTGAAGCGGCTCGGAATCGCTGCCGTCATCCTCGTCCTCGCGGCTGTGGCCGCGTGGCTGACCTGGCCGGTCCAGATCATGGTGACCGCCTATCGCTTCACCCACCCGGTGGCGGCGAACCGTCCCGTCCATTGGGCCGAAGGACCGGCAACACCGCCAGCGGGCGAGCGGCCGCCCAACATCGTTCTGATCGTTGCCGACGACCTCGGCATCAACGACATCACAACCGACGGGCCTGGAACGGGTGTCGCCGGCGGCCTCGTCCCGACGCCGAACATCGACTCCATCGCGCGTGACGGCGCAGACTTCACCGTTGCCTATGCCGCCAATGCGACCTGCTCGCCTTCACGCGCGGCGTTGATGACCGGCCGCTATCCGCAGCGCTTCGGCTTCGAATTCACCGCCGTCCCCGACGAACTCGCGAAATATATGCCGCGTTACGCGCCACAGGATCGTCCCTACCCCATCCTCTACCATGCCGACCTCCAGCATCAGGCACCGCCGATGGGTCAGATGGGCATGCCGGCGAGTGAGGTGACGATTGCCGAGCTGCTAAAGACGCGCGGCTATCACACCATCCACCTCGGCAAATGGCATCTCGGTGAAGCGAAAGGCATGCGCCCAGAAGACCAGGGCTTTGACGAGAGCCTCGGGTTCATGGCCGGCGCGAGCAAATATGAGGCCGATACCGCCGGCCCCGAGGCGAGGCTGCCCGGCGACCCGCTCGACCGGCTGCTGTGGCTGGGCCTACGCGATGCGGTTCAGTTCAACGGATCAAAGCCGTTCCACGCGGGTGAGTATATGACTGACTATCTGAGCGACCAGGCCGCGGCCGCCATCCGCGCCAACCGCAACCGTCCCTTCTTCATCTACCTCGCCTACAACGCGCCGCACACGCCCTACCAGGCGACGAAAGCAGACTATAACGCGCTCGGAGCAATTCACGACGAGCGGGCACGTGTTTACGGAGCGATGGTTCGTGGTCTCGACCGCGGCGTCGGCAAGGTCTTGGCGGCGCTTAAGGCGCAGGGTCTCGACCGCAGCACGCTCGTCATTTTCACCAACGACAATGGCGGGACCAAGGCCACCGGCATGCCGGACATCAATAAGCCCTATCGCGGCTGGAAGGGCACCTTCTTCGAAGGCGGGATCCGGGTGCCGTTCCTGGTCCGATGGCCAGCGCGCGTCGCTCCAGGACAGAAGCTCGCCACCCCGGTGAATTTCGTCGATGTCCTGCCCACGCTTGCCGCCGCGGGACGAGCCGAGGTTCCGACCGACCGGAAGATCGACGGGATTGATCTGCTGCGGCTCATGACGGGGCAGCCTGCGCCGGAACGAGCATTGTTCTGGCGTTCGGGCACTTACGAGGCCATCCGCGATGGCGACTGGAAGCTTCAGGTCTCGCGCAATCCATCGCGCATCTGGCTGTTCGATCTCGCAAGCGACCCCACCGAACGCCACGATCTCTCGACCAGTCGCCCGGACGTCGTCCAGCGCCTCCGCGCCGAGCTCGCTGCGCACGACCGTGAGCTCGCGAAGCCGCTTTGGCCGGCGCTTCTCGAAGAGCCGATCCGCATCGATTACCCGGCCGATGCCCCGTGGAAGCCGGGCCAGGAATATGTCTATTGGCCGAACTAGCACGCCCCACCTCCGCCCCAATCACGCCCCATTGCGTTGCTTAAGCAACGGCTGAGCACTAACGAGCCCGCATGTCCGACCGCAGCCAAACCCTCGCCAAGACTCTCGAGCTAATCGAGCCGTTCAACAAGAAGGGCGTCGCTGTCAGCGAGAGCACGCGGTTCGCGCAGGACCTCGAGTGGGACAGCCTCACCGTGCTGGATTTCGTCGCCAACGTCGAAGACGAGTTCGACGTCATCATCTCAATGAACATGCAGGCCGAGATCGAGACCGTCGGGCAGCTGGTCGACGCGCTGGAGAAGCTGAAGGCGTGACCGATCTCTTTTCCAAGTTCGACGACGTCATCGCGCTCCGCCAGGGATTGTTGGACAGCGGCGGCGCCGACCCGTTCGGCCTGGTGATGGAGAAGGTCGAAAGCCCGACCGTCGC
>JAFBAM010000189.1 GCA_019247755.1 Sphingomonas sp. | reverse complement strand
TGCTGATGCCAGCTGTGCTTGCACGCCGCGCAGCGGACCTGACGTCCCTCGGGCGGGATGGCGCCGTCCTTCACCACATATTGCGTGCCGCAATTCGGGCAGGTGAGGATCATTGTTGCAAAAAGCCCTCTTCCGAGACGGTGAGTGCACGGTAAACAGGAATGCGTGGGGCTTGGCAAGGCGGCGGCTTGCGTTGTGGTGGCCTCGCTGTGCGGGGACGATGTTAGGGGAGGGCCAGTGGCCGCAGTTGCCGAATTCGACAGCGTCGGCCTTCGTTACGGAACGGGGGCGGAGGTGCTTCGCGACCTCGACTTCCGCCTGCGCTTCGGCACCTTCTATTTCCTTACCGGCGCATCGGGCGCCGGCAAAACCTCGCTGCTGAAGCTGCTATACCTTGCACAGCGACCCACGCGCGGCCGGATCCGATTATTCGGGGAAGAACTGAGCGAGGCGCCGCGCGAGCAGCTGCCGCCCTACCGCCGCCGGATTGGGGTGGTGTTCCAGGACTTCCGCCTGATCAAGCATATGTCGGCTTTCGACAACGTCGCGCTCCCTCTGAGGATCGCCGGCGCCGCCGACGAGGACGTCGAGGGGCCGGTGCGGGAGATGCTGGCCTGGGTCGGGCTTGCGGACCGGGCCAGTGCAAGGCCGCCGACCCTGTCCGGCGGTGAGCAGCAGCGCGTCGCAATCGCCCGCGCCGTCATCAATCGCCCCGAGCTGCTGGTCGCTGACGAGCCGACCGGCAACGTCGATGCGGAGATGGCCAGCCGCCTGATGGGCCTGTTCACGGCCATGAACCGGCTCGGCACGACGGTGGTTGTTGCCACCCACGACATGTCGCTGGTTCAATCCACCCCAGGAGCTCAGTTGATCCGCCTGGAAAACGGCACGCTCGTCGATCCGGAGGGTGCACTTCGCGCGCGGCCGCGGGGCGGGGCGAAGTGATGCGAATGTTCGACTGGTTCTTCATCCCGCAGGCGCAGCGCCGCCTGCTGCTTTCGACCGGCCGGCGCGCGCCGACGCCGTGGGTCATCGCGATCATGAGCTTCACGATCGTCCTGATCGCTGCGACGGGCCTCGCGCTCGCCAATACCGCCGGCGTGCTCAGCGAAGCGATCGAGGCGCGCTACGCTCTCGAAGTTCCGGGCGGCGGCGCGAACCTCGCCGCGCTGGACTCGGCAGTGCGCTCGTCACCTGACGTCATTGCGTCACAGCCGGTGCCGGAAAGCGAGATGCGCAAGACGCTCGAGCGCTGGCTTGGTCCGGAAGCGCAGAGCGCCGACCTGCCGGTTCCCGCGCTCATCAATTTCGACACAAAGCCCGGAGCTGACCTAGGCGCTCTTCAGAAACGTCTACAATCGGTTGCACCCGGAGCCCGCATCGTCGCGCATCGCGACAGTGTCGCGCCCTTGCTGAAATCGCTGACCTTGCTTCAGGTCGTCGCCTTCGGCCTGGTGCTCCTGTTAAGTGCCGCTGCTGCTGCCGCCGTCGTCCTTGCCGCGCGCGGGTCGCTGGACACCCATCGCTTCACCATTGAAGTTATGCACGGAATTGGCGCGACCGATACGCAGGTGACGCACCTCTTCCAGCGTAAGATCGCGATCGATGCATTCATCGGCAGCGTCGCCGGCGGCCTTGCCGCGGCGGTCGTGCTGCTGCTTCTAGCCGGCGGGGCGGCCTTTGCCCGCGACCTCACCGGCGGCGCCACACTCGGGCTCCGTGATATTCTGATCCTTGCGCTGCTGCCGCTCGCGCTGACCGCGCTTGCGACCTGGGTTGCACGAGCCGCGGTCCTCGCGGCATTGCGCGAGGCTCTATGATCACCCGGCTCGGATCGCTGCTGCTGCTCGTCTACGTGCTCGGGTTCGTGCTGTTCGCCTTCACGCTCGGCAAGCCCGCGAAGGCCACTGTCGCCGCCACCGATGCTGCGGTTGTACTGACCGGCGGGCCGGGCCGGATCGAGCATGCGGTCGATGTACTGAAAACACGCAAGGCGCAGCGGCTGCTGGTCGCCGGCGTGGACCCGCGCGTTACCAAGCCGGACCTCGCCCGCCGTATTCCCGGAAGCAAGAGCTGGCTCGCCTGCTGCGTCGATCTCGGCAGCGAGTCGGTCGACACGCGATCCAATGCCGAAGAGGCGAAGCGCTGGCTCGACAACCGCCACTTCCATTCGTTCCGCCTCATCACGAGCGACTGGCACATGCGCCGCGCTCGCTACGAATTCGAAAAAGTGCTCGGCGGCAAATACGATGTCGTCACCGACGCTGTCCGCACCGAGCCGAGCCTCATCACCCTCTTCGGCGAATATAATAAGTATCTGCTGCGTCGCCTGGCGGTCTGGGCCGACATCTGATGGCCGTCCTGCGCTCGCTGGCTTATACAGCGATCTTCTATCTCGCGACGGTGCTGTGGGTCTTCGCCGGGTTTCTCGCCAGCCTGTTCGGGCGGCGCCCGATGCTGGCGGTCATCCTGAGCTGGGTCGAGCTGCATCACTGGCTGACGGAAAAACTGCTCAAAATTCGCATCAGGGTGGATGGTGAAATGCCGAGGGGTTCACACCTGATCGCGGTCAAGCACCAGTCGATGCTCGAGACGCTGGAGATGGTCCGGCTCACCAATCTCCCGGTGATCGTGATCAAGAAGGAACTCTCCGACATTCCGCTCTTCGGCTGGCTGACGCGGCGCTATGGCGTCATCCCGGTCGAGCGCACGGCGGGCGCGAAGGCGCTTCGATCGCTGGTCGAAGCCGGGAAGGCCGCGACCGCGACCGGGCGGTCGGTGATCATCTATCCGGAGGGAACGCGGGTGCGGGTCGGCGAGACACCCGAGCTGCGTTCGGGCTTCGCGGCGCTCTATCGATCGCTAGGCCTGCCGGTCGTTCCAGTGGCCACGGACAGCGGCGAACTTTGGGGCAGAGGCCTCGTCCATCGCAGCGGCACCGTGACGTTGAAGGTGGGAGACACAGTGCCAACGGGCCTCAAGCGCGACGAGATCGAGCGGCGCGTGCATGCTGCCATCAACGCGCTCGAATCAGGTACGCAGGCGGGCGCCTAGCTTCCCGGCGGTCGCAATGATCCGCTTGGAGATCTCGCCGATCTGCTCGTCGGTGAAGCTCTTCTCGATCGGCTGGAGCGTGACTTCCACGGCAAGGCTGAGGCCTTCAGTTGACTCGAACCGGTCGAACAACCGCACCCCGATGATCGCGGCCTTGTCGGCGCCACGGATGGCCCGGATGAGATTGTCAGCCGGTAGGTCGTCCGGGACGATGAAAGCGAAGTCGCGCGTAATCGCTTGCAAAGGCGGCGGCGCGTAGGCTGTGCGGGCGCGGCCCGATGACCGCGATGCCGGGATCGCGTCG
>JAFBAM010000323.1 GCA_019247755.1 Sphingomonas sp. | reverse complement strand
ACGATGCCGAGATAGAGCAGAGCAATCGCGAGGCAGGCGATGAGGCCGAACTCCTCGCCGATCACCGAGAAGATGTAATCGGTGTGCGGCTCGGGCAGCCCGAACTTTCGCGTGCCGCCGCCCGGCCCCATGCCGAACAGCCCGCCGGCGGTCAGCGTCCGCATCGCATTCTCGGTCTGGAAATTGTCGCCGGTGCCGAACAGGAATTCGTCGATGCGCGTCGTCGCGACGTCGTAGAAGAAGTAAGCCAGCACCACGCCGACCAGCCCGACGACCGCGAGGCCCATCAGGATCCGCATGTTGAGGCCCGCGAGCGCGAGCATCGCGACCCACACGGCGCAGAAGATGATCGTGCCGCCGAAGTCGGGCTGCTTCATCAGCAGGAAGGCGATCAGGCCGACAATGACCGCCGAGATCGGATAGACCGGCAGCGACTTGTCGCTATCCTTGAGGCTCAGCAGCCATGCCATGGCGACTACGAAGAACGGCTTCAGGAACTCGGACGGCTGGACCTGGCCGACGCCGAACTCGACCCAGCGCCGCGCGCCATTGTGCTCGGGGCCGACGATCGGGACGAAGATCAGCAGGACGAAGAAGAAAGCGGCGCCGAACAGCGAAAGCCGCCGGGCACGATCCCGCGACATCATCGAAATCCCGATCATCACCGGAATGCCGAGGGCGATCCACGCCAGCTGGCGCCAGAAGTAATAAAGCTCGGAGAAGCGGACGTTGCCGCCCGAATAGCGTTGGCTGGCGGCGGGTGAAGCCGCGGCGACGGCGATGAGCCCGATCGCGATCAGCACCGTCACCAGCAGCAGCAGGACCTTGTCGATCTCCCAGAACCACCGGCCGATGGCGCTGGTGTCGGAACGGCCGTAGCGGTCCGGGTCGATCAGCGCGGCCTTGGCCTTGATCTGGCCCGAGATGGTCTTGATCATAATCCCTCCACCAGCGCCCGGAACTGGTCCCCCCGGTCCTCGAAGTCGCGGAACTGGTCGAAACTCGCGCAGGCCGGCGACAACAGCACCGTATCACCGGGCTTCGCATCCGCAGCGGCCTGACGCACCGCATCGTCCAGTTTTCCACAGTTTTTCACAGACATGCGCGGCGACAAGAGCCGCGCGAAGAATTCGCCCGCCTCGCCGATCGTATAAGCTGAAACGACGTGGTCGAAATGCGGAGCGCATTCGTCGAGATTGTCGGTCTTCGCCTGCCCGCCGCAGATCCAGCGGATGCGGTCGAACGCTGCGAGCGCGGGGGCGGTCGCGGTCGGGTTGGTCGCCTTGCTGTCGTTGACGAACAGGACGCCGTCCTTCTCGCGCACGCGCTCCATGCGGTGCGGAAGGCCCGGATAGGTGCGAAGGCCCCGCTCAATCTGCTCTGTGCTCAACCGAAGCGCATGCGCCACCAAAATTGCGGCTCCGACATTTTGCGCGTTGTGAGGGCCCTGAAGCGTTGGCCAGTCACGCTGCCGCCCAACGTGGCGACCGTACAGCGTCGCTTCACCTTCGAAAACTGACGCTCCGAGAACTTCCTCGAAGCTTGTTTCGGCCCAAAGGACCTGACCGCCGCGGCTCTGATTGTAGCTATTACAAAGCTGCTCCGTGGGCGGGTCATCCCCCGCGAACACGGCCGTATGTTGCCGCGACTGCATCTCGAACAACCGAGCCTTCGACGCCGCGTAGGCTCCGAAGCTCTTGTACCGGTCGAGATGGTCGGGTGTGATGTTCAGCAGCACCGCGACATCGCAGTCGAGGCTCTGCGTCAAATCGATCTGGTAACTCGACAGCTCAAGCACGTACACGCCGCCTTCGGGCAAGGGGTCCTGCGCCAGGATCGGCAGCCCAATGTTGCCGCCCATCTCCGTCGGCACGCCCGCGGTCTTCAGGATGTGGTGGACGAGCGCGGTCGTGGTCGACTTGCCGTTGGTGCCGGTGATCCCGACCACCTTGTGCGACGGGAGTTCGGGCCGGGCGCGGGCGAATAGCTCGATGTCGCCGATAATCTCAACATTTGCGGCACATGCCCGAGCAGCAATGGGGTGCTTGTTCAACGGGAGGCCCGGCGTAACGACAAGGCTGTCGAACTCGCTGAGGTCGACTTCGTCGAGATTTTCGATCCGCGTTCCCGGCGGAGCCTTCGCCCTCGCTTCTTCCTTCGCATCCCACGCGGCGACCTCGGCACCGCTGGCGATCAGCGCGGCCGCGGTCGCCAGCCCCGACCGCGCCAAGCCGTAGACCGCATATCTTTTCCCCGCGAAGGCTTTGGCGGTGATCACCTCAGCTTGAGGGTCGCAAGGCCCGCGAGCGCGAGCACGAAGCTGATGATCCAGAAGCGGATGACGACCGTCGGCTCCGACCAGCCGAGATGCTCGAAATGGTGGTGGATGGGGGCCATTAGGAACACCCGCTTGCCGGTGCGCTTGTAGACCGCGACCTGAATGACGACGCTCAGCGCCTCGACCACGAACAGGCCGCCGACGATCGCCAGCACAAACTCATGGTGAGTCGCGACGGCCACAGCGCCCAGCGCTCCACCAAGCGCGAGGCTGCCCGTGTCGCCCATGAACACCGCCGCGGGCGGCGCATTGAACCAGAGGAAGGCGAGGCCGGCCCCGATGATGGCCAGCAGCAAGACTGTCAGGTCTCCGGCACCGGGCACGTGCGGAATGCCGAGGTAGGTCGCGAACTTCACGTTGCCGACGAGATAGGTAATCAGCAGGAAGGCCATGCTGGCGATGATCACCGGCATGGTCGCGAGCCCGTCGAGGCCATCGGTGAGGTTCACGGCGTTGCCGAAGGCGACGATCACGAAGGCTCCGAACGCGACGTAGAGCGGGATGCCGAGGTCGAGCACCGTTTCCTTGACGAACGGCACATGAAGTCCGGTCCCGCCCGTGCGGACCATGAGCCAAGTCGCGACGCCGGCGATCAGGAACTCCAGCGCCAGCCGCGTCTTGCCGGCAAGACCGGCGTGGTGGGCCTTGCGGACCTTGTCGTAATCGTCGAGCCAGCCGATCAGCCCGAACCCCGCCGTCACCAGCAGGCACGCCCAGACGTAGATATTCGCGAGGTTCATCCACAACAGGACCGAGATGGCGACCGAGGTCAGGATGAGCAGGCCGCCCATCGTCGGGGTGCCGCGCTTGGCAAGATGGCTCTGCGGCCCGTCGGTGCGGATCGGCTGCCCCTTGCCCTGCTTGGCGCGCAGCCAGGAGATGAACCAGGGGCCGAGCAGCAGCCCGATTGCGAGCGCGGTCGCACTCGCCGCACCGGCGCGGAAACTGATGTAACGGATGAGGTTCAGGATGCCGGGGAATCCGAGCTGCTCGGCGATCAGGTAGAGCATGCCAGTTCCTTTGCCATGCTCTCGACGAGCTTCGCCAGCCCGACGCTGTTGCTTGCCTTGACCAGGATTGCGTCTCCGGGGCGGACGATGCGGCGTAACGTTTCCGTCGCCTCTTCGACCGTTTCGACCCGATCGACCGTCACTCGGTCGCCGAGCGCCTCGTCGAGCGGCCGCATCTCCTCGCCAATGAGGATCAGGCGATCGACATGAGCAGACAGGACTGGCGAGGCCAGGCCGGCGTGGAGCGCCGCGCCATGCTGGCCGAGCTCTCGCATCGGCCCGAGCACCGCGATACGGCGCGATACGTCGCGCTCCTCGCCGAGGCTCTTCAGGGTCGCGGCCATCGAGGCGGGATTGGCGTTATAGCTCTCGTCGATCAGCAGCACCTCGCCGCCCGCGATCTCCACCTTGTGGCGTTCGCCCCGCCCCTTAAGGCCGCCGAGGTCGGCAAGCGCGAGTCCGGCGCGAGCCACATCGCCACCGACGGCTTCCACGGCAGCCAGCACGGCGAGCGCGTTCGACACCCAATGTTCGCCGCGCTGCGAGATGGTGAAGGTCAGCTCGCTGTCGAGCAAAGCCGCGCTGATCAGGCTGCCGCCGCTATCGGCGCTGACCGCATGGACCGCGTGCACGTCGGCGTCGCCGGTGCCGAAGGTGATGATGCGCTCGGCGTATCGCCGCGCCGCCTTCACCAGGCGGTCGCGGTGCGGCGTATCGTTGGGGACGATGGCAATGCCACCCGGCTCCAGGCCTTCGAAAATCTCGGCCTTCGCGTCCGCAATTGCCTCTTCCGACCCGAGATTCTCGATGTGCGCGGGGGCGATGGCGGTGATGACCGCGACGTGAGGGCGGACCTGCGCGACCAGCGCCCGGATTTCGCCCGCATTGTTCATGCCCATCTCCAGCACCGCATAGTCGACGTCGCGCGGCATGCGCGCGAGGCTGAGCGGGACGCCGGTATGGTTGTTGTAGCTCTTCACGGAACGATGGACCTTGCCCGGCCGATTGCGGTCGAGGGCGGCGAAAAGCGCCTCCTTCGTGCTGGTCTTTCCGACCGAACCCGTGACGCCGATGATGGTCGCTCGGCTGCGCTCGCGCGAAGCACGGCCGAGCGCCTGAAGCGCAGCGAACGTGTTCTCGACCAGCACGTGCGGGCCATTCACCGCTTGCGAGACGATTGCCCCGGCGGCACCCGACGCGAAGGCGCCCTCGACGAACTTGTGGCCGTCATGGACCGTGCCCGGCATCGCCACGAACAGGTCGCCGGGCTGGACCTCACGGTTGTCGAACGTGACACCACTAACCTCGAAGCGCTCGCTCGCCGTGCCGCCGGCCGCCGCGGCAATCTCGTCGGATGTCCAGAGCGCGCTCATGCCGCACATTCCCGTGCAACCAGTGCATCGTCGAACGGCAGCACTTTGTCGCCGATTATCTGGCCGGTCTCGTGGCCCTTGCCGGCGACCAGCACGATGTCGCCTTCGCGCGCGATGCGGATCGCTTCGGCGATGGCCTCGCGGCGGCCCGGCACCTCAGTCGCGCCGGGAGCCGCCGCCATGATCGCCGAGCGTATGATCGCGGGGTCTTCGCTACGCGGATTGTCGTCGGTGACGATCACGACATCCGACAAGCGCGTCGCGACAGCGCCCATCTCCGGCCTCTTGCCCTGGTCGCGGTCACCGCCCGCACCGAATACCGTGATCAGGCGACCTTCGACATGCGGCCGAAGCGCGGCGATCGCGGCTTCGAGCGCATCGGGCGTGTGCGCATAATCGATGTAGACCGGAACCCCACCCCGGCTGATCACCGCGCGCTCGAGCCTGCCCCGTACCGAGGCGACGCGCTGCATCGCCGAGAAAGTATCGGCCCATTTCCCGCCGGTCGCGAGCACCAGGCCTGCCGCGGTGAGCACGTTGGCAGCCTGATAGGCTCCGATAAGGGGCAGCGCGAGCCGATGTGACTTGCCGCCATGCTCCAGCATGAGAGCTTGTCCTAGCGCCGTGGGGTTCTGTTCGAGGAGCTTGATCGTCTCGCCCTCGCGGCCGACGGTCATCACTTCGTGACCCGCGCGCCGGCAGCGCTCTATCACCTCGTTGGACTTTGGATCGTCGGTCCAGATCACCGCCGGCTTGCCGGCGGGAAGCAACCTTTCGAAGAGCCGCATCTTGGCCTCGAAATAGGCCCCCATCGTCTCATGATAATCGAGATGGTCGCGGCTGAAGTTGGTGAAAGCCGCGGCGGCCAGCGGCACTCCCTCGGCGCGGTGCTGGTCGAGCCCGTGGCTCGATGCTTCGTAAGCGACATGGCTGATCCCCATGCGCTTTAGGCCCGCCATATTGTTGAGGAAGGTGACGATGTCGGGCGTCGTCAGCCCGGTCTTCACTTGGTCGTCCGAGGTGGTGACTCCAAGTGTCCCGATCGAAGCCGAGCGGTGACCCGACATCCGCCAGATCTGACGCGTCATCTCGACGGTCGAGGTCTTGCCGTTGGTACCGGTCACGGCGACCACCTTCTCCGGGAAGGGCGCATAGAACTTGGCCGCAAGCTCGGCGAACAAGCGGCGTGGCTCGGCATCCGCGAGCACGGGGACCTGGCTTTCTGCCTCAGGCCTGGCGACCACCGCGACCGCGCCGCGTTCGACCGCCTGGCCAATAAAGTCCTCGCCGTTGAAGACCGCGCCTTTGAAGGCACCGAACACGCTACCCCGAACCACCTTGCGATGGTCGATGGCAAATCCCGTCACTTCTGAATCGCTATCAACTCCGGCGAGTTCGCGCAGTCTCACCCCGTTTTAGTCCTTGCTTGACTCTTGCTTAACCGCCTTCTTGGCTTCCTGCACGAACGGCAAGACCTCAGCCATGTTCGGTTCGCGATTCATGTCCGGGATGATCCCCAGCATCGGTGCGATCCGGCTGACGGTCCGACTGACCACCGGCGCCGAATTCCAACCGGCCGTCGTGAAACCGTACGTGTCCTTCGTCGCCTTGGGCTCGTCGAGCATGACGACGATCACATAGCGCGGGTCGTCCATCGGAAACACACCTGCGAAGCTCGTGAGGTTGATCGTCTGACTGTAATGGCCGTTGATCAGCTTTTGCGCGGTGCCGGTCTTGCCGCCGATGCGGTAGCCCGGCGCATCGGCCTTCTTGCCGGTGCCTTTCATCACGACGAGCCGCAGCAGCGCGCGCATCTTGTAACTCGTCTCTTCGGAGAAGACGCGCCTTCCAGCCGGAAGCGGGTTGTTCGGCCCCCGCTTAAGGATCGTCGGCGGGTGATACACGCCATTATCGAACAGGGTCGCGTAACCCATCGCCAGCTGCAGCGGGGCGACTGCGATGCCCTGGCCAAAACCGATGGTCATGGTTTCAAACGGGCCCCAACGGCTACCCGGGGTCAGGGGGCGGCCGCGTTCACGGAGCTCGATTTCGGGCTTGTCGAGGAAGCCCATCTTCTTGAGCCAGGCCTTTTGCCGGGCGATGCCGAGCTGGTTGGCCATCTGACCCATGCCGATGTTTGAGCTTTCCATCATGATTTCCGCGACGGAGCATTGGCGGCCGAACGGATGGGTATCGTGGATGAGATGCCCATACGCTGGAAGCACGTTGGGGCAGTTGTAGATTTGGCCCGGCCCGCGAACGACGCCGGAGTCCATCGCCATGGCAAGGGTGAAGGGCTTGAAGGTCGAGCCCAGTTCGAACACGCCGAGCGTCGCCCGGTTGAACATCTGGTCGGGGGTCACCTGACCCGGCGCGTTCGGGTTCATCGTCGGCAGCGAGGTCATCGCAATGATCTCGCCGGTATGAACGTCCATCACCACGCCCGCGGCACCGATTGCCGAGAAGGTGGACATGGCGTCGCCGAGCTCATGCTCAAGCGCCTGCTGCACCCGGCTGTCGATCGACAGGACCAGCGGATTGCCGCGGGTCGCCGGGTCAGAGAGATATTTGTCGAACGCGCGCTCGACGCCGGCCGCGCCATGGCCGTCGATGTCGGTAAAGCCCAGCACATGCGCAGCGAGCGTCGTCTGCGGGTATAGCCGGTCAGGCTCACGCTCGATCGCAAGCCCCGGCTCGCCGATCGCGTTCACCGCTTCAACCAGCGACGGAGAGGCGCGGCGGCGGAGATAGAAAAAGGGCTTCCCGGACTTCAGGAGCGCGAAATATTGCTCCTCGCTCTGCTCGGGCATGAGTTGAGCGAGGCGCCGCGCGAGCGCGAGCTTGTCGCCGATCACCTTGGTCGGGTGAATGGCGATGGTCCACGCATCGATTGTGCGAGCGAGCGGATCGCCATTGCGGTCGACGATGTCGCCCCGGTCGGGGATCAACGCCGTCAGGCCTTCCTTGCGGCCGGCGTGATCGCCGAACGCGGCGAGGTAGAGGATGCGAAGCGCGATGATCGCGACAATGCCGGCATAGACCAGCATGCCGAACATCAGCCGCTGATGCATGACCGCGAGCAGTTGGCGGCGCTGACCGACGAGTCGGAGCCGCTCGGGCCGTGGCGCGACGAGAGCGGGCGTCGGTGCGTTCATCGGTCGGCAGTGGAGTCCTTGGACGTTACGTGATGCCTGGCCGGAAGCGGCGCCAGCGGGTCGACTTTTGCAAGGCGGACCGGCTTTGTCACCGGCTTGGCGGCGGCAATTTCAGGCTTATCCACGACTTTCTTGACCGGAGGCGAAACGGCTTTCGTTGGCGCCTTCTTCGCCATTGATTGGGCGGCCGCGAGGCCCGGCTTTTCCACGGACTTGGGGTTGGCCGGCTTAGCCGCAATTGCCGGCTTGTCCGTGGATTTGGCGACCGTCGAGGGCAATTCGACGACCGTCCGCGCCGGGACCTCGCGCGTCTCGGTTTTCAGACTGGCTTCGTGAAGCAAGGTGTTGGGCGCGACCGCCGTCGGCGCGCCGGAATCATCGACGTCCGGCTGGCCGACAACGGGCGCCTTCTCAGGCGCAGGTGCAGATGCGAGCACCACCGGCGCCTGGAAGTCGACCTTCTGTTCGGGCTGCGCCAGCCGCGCGAGCTCGAAGCTGCCCTTCAGCAGCTGATCGGCAGCGGGGGCAGACAGGGCGAATGCACCGGCATTCCACCGCTCGAGCTGCGACAGCCGGCCACGGGTGCCGATCTCCGTCTGGATCACGCGCATGTCGCGCTGGGCGAGCACGATGCGCGTCTCGACATCCTCGAGCTGCGCCCGTTCGGAGGCGACACGCAGCGAGACTAGGTAGCAGCCCAGGGCTGCACCGGCACAACTGGCGACCATGAAGACGGAGCGGAAGCTGCGGCTACTCATTGCAGGCGTTCCTTGCGGGAGGGAGCAGAGGTGCGGATGGCGGAGCGCAGACGGGCGGAACGGGCACGCGGGTTCGCGGCGAGTTCGCGCTCCGAAGGCGCGACCGGCTTGGCGACGCGCTCGAACGTCGGCTGCGTCGGATCGACGATCGCCGGACGATGGCGCGAGCCCGCGGGCGTTCCGCCGCTACGCTCACGGAAGAAGCGCTTCACGATCCGGTCTTCAAGGCTGTGAAAGGTGACGACCGCGAGCCGGCCGCCGGGCTTCAGCGCTCGCTCGGCCGCTTCCAGCCCTTGTTCGAGCTCGTCGAGTTCCGCGTTCAAATGAATGCGGATGGCCTGGAAGGTCCGCGTCGCGGGGTCACTCTTCTGCCCGGGACGGAAGCCTGCGGCGCGGCGAACGATGGCCGCCAGCTCGGCGGTGCGCTCGACAGGACGTGCGGCAACGATGGCGCGGGCGATCGCCCGGGCGCGCGGCTCCTCCCCATAGTCGCGCAGGACCCGGGCGATCTCGGCCTCCTCGGCCGTATTCAGATATTCCGCTGCCGTCAGGCCCGTCCTGCTCATTCGCATGTCGAGCGGGCCGTCAGCCTGGAACGAGAAGCCGCGTTCGGCTCGGTCGAGCTGCATCGAGCTAACACCGATATCGAGCGCGATTGCGTCGACGAGGCCGATGCCGCGCTCAGCGAGCACGCGGTCCATCTGGCTGAACCGTTCTTCGATGAGCGTCAGTCGGGAGTCCGGGACGAGCGACCTTCCCACTTCGATCGCATCGGGGTCACGATCGAAGCCAATCACTCGTCCCGCCCCGCCGGCAAGCAGTGCGTGCGTGTAGCCGCCGGCGCCGAAAGTCCCGTCCACCACCGTCTCGCCGCCCTGTAGCGCGAGCGCGGCGACGACTTCGCTGACCAGCACCGGCACATGTGGGGCCTGTTTCGCGCCGGTGCTGGTCATGAAGCGCCTCGCTCGTCGAGGCGGAAGCGAGCGATATCCTTGAGGTCCTCGGGGATGCGCGGATCCTTGAGGAGTAGATCGGGGTTCCAGATCTGGAAGGTTTCCCCGGTGCCGAGGAACAGGGCCAGATCGCCGATCTGGCCCTTGCGGCGCATCATCAGGGGCATGAGGATGCGGCCGGAACTGTCGTAAGGCACTTCCTCGGTGGCGGCGAAGGCCATGAGGTTGCGCTGCTGATATTCGATCTCAGCGTCGGGGCTGGTCTCTTCCTTCTCTAGCAGCCGCTCGAGCTTGGCGTGCTTCAGCGCCGCGTAGGCGGGGTCGTAAGCGCTGAGGCAGGGGAAAGCTTCGTGCTTGGCGAGGACGATGGTGCGGGCATCGCCGCGGCGCTCGATCACGCCGCGAAGGAATGCGGGAATGGAAACGCGGCCCTTCGCATCGACCGCGTTCAGCGCACTGCCCTGGAACAGATGCTCTAGCGCCACGCCCAACACACTCCCCGCTCGCAGCGCGCGAGACATCGGCCGTGGACGCACGCCATCGCGCGCGCTCACGCCGGGTTCGAATCAAAGGGTTATGCCCCCGCGCTACAGTCCTTGTTGGTAACCCAAGGGACTGCGGGATACAATGGGTTTTCGTGGGATTTAACGGGATTTAATGGGCAGCGGCGGATTTCCGCGACTTTTTGCGCCAAGTTTAAGACTTCGTTCTACGCCTGTTCTCCGTTCAAAACCCTGTGGATAAGTCTGTGATCAGCGAATCACTTCGATTCGAGTTTGGCAAGCTCCCCGAGCATCGCGTCGAGATTCGGATCGGCCGGATCACTGACGTTGAGAAGGTCTGCGTCGGAGACGATCGTCGCCCTCCCCCTTCCCACCCGGCATTCCGCAACCAATGCGTCATCAGCGATAGCGCACGACCCCTGCAGCGTGCCGGGGGACAGGGTCGTCACCTTGTACGGGCCAATCTGCCGTTCGGCTGTTCCACGCCGGTCCGGAGCATCGAGCCGCAAACCCCAATGCTGGAGCAGGCCGGTGTCCGCGAACATCGGCGACGGCCTCGTCAAATCGCCGAGCGGCCGCTTGCTCGGCCATTCGAGCATGGGATCGGCGAATAGCAGGATGCGCCCGCCACCCCGCACCCACGCGTCGAGCGCCACGAGATTCTCCGCCGTCTGCGCCTGCGGCTGCGCCATCATCAGTAACCGCCCCTTCGAGAGTTCCGCGATGCTGGTCACGCTGATCGGAACAACGTGGTAGCGCGACTGCAGCCGCTTCAATGCCGGCGAGCCGCCGCCCGACAGTGAAAAGTCTTCGTTGAACAGCAAAGGAAGGCCGGTCAGCAACAGCAAGGTTGGCCGCTCCGCCTTAGGTCGCTCAGCAAGGGGCGATGAGCGCGACCTCATTTCCGCGAAGCCAAGCGCCGCACCGGCAATCAGGACGGCGAGAAGGACGAGAAGCGCCCCCCGCGGCGCGAAGATCATTTCTTGGCGGCGCTATTGTTGTTGGCGGAGTCCGACGCGCCCGGGGCGACCCCCAGCTCGGCGAGCGGCTCGCTCGGCTCGTTAGCGGTCGCCTGTTGGACCGCATTGGCAGTCTCATCGTGGCTCGACCGGGTGATTGCGGACGCGAACAGCACAATGATGAACGCAGCGGCCAGGCCGGTCAGTCCGATGCGGATGCGCTGCGCGCTGGTGCCAGCTTGGTACGGCATCGCTTCGACGAAGCTATGTCCCACATCGACATTATGCAAGCAGACGCCTTGACGGCTGACCGTTCGACAGTGAAGGGGCGCAGGTCATGACTCGCACTCATCTAATCATCACGCTCGCTGCGGCCGCTGCGCTAGCCGGCTGCAACAGCAAAGATCACACCATCGTCGCCGGTGGCCCCCAGGATGATAACAGCACCGTCGCCACCAACGGCCCGGTCGCGCTGCCGCCCTCGATCCAGTCCAGCAAGGCTTACCGCTGCAAGGACAACAAGCTGGTCTACGTCGACTGGCTGTCCGACGGCACGGCGCGGGTGAAGAAGACCCGCGAAGAGGTCGGCACGACCGTCACTCCGGGCAAGGAGCTGACCGGCACCTCGGGCGGCTCGACGATCTCCTATAACGGCCAGAGCTGCAAAGCCTAAGCCTGTTCGCTTGACTCCCCCGGCGCGCGCCGCATGGGTGTGCGCCCCGGGGGAGAATGAGATGCATTTAAGCAGGCGGACGTTCACCGGCGGAGCGCTGTCGTTCGCGCTCGGCAGCCAGGTCGCCTTTCCAGTGTTTGCCCAGACACGGCCCGAACTCATTGCTGCTATCGAAGCAATCCGCGCCTACGGACAGCAACACCTCGATCACTTCTACCTGCCTGGCATGACGTTGGGCGTCGTGACGCCCGACGGCGCACGCACCCTTCTCAACTTCGGCTACGCCAACCGCGACGCGCGGACGCCGATCACGCCCGACACGCTGTTCCAGATCGGATCGATCAGCAAGGTCATGGTTGCAGTCGTGCTGCATCAGTATGCCGCCGAGGGCCGCTTCCGCTTGACGGATCGTCTCAGCGACCTGCTGCCCTCAATTCCCTTCCCCAAAGGCAATGCGATCCAGGTCCAGCATATGCTCGACCATGTCGCAGGGCTTCCAGGCGACGCACCGACCTTTCCTGCCGGCGGACTGTGGACCGCCTATGCGCCTGGCGCGCACTGGCACTATTCCAACACCGCGTACGAAATCCTCGGCAAGCTGGCCGAGCATTTCGGCAAGAAGCCGCTGGCGCAGCTATTACACGAGCGGATCTTCTCGCCGCTCGGAATGAGCAAATCGCGCGGCGCGATCATCGGCGCAGACCGCCCCCTCTATGCGCAGGGTTATGAGGCCGCCGACCAGGTCTCCGCTTATGCGCGCGGCGTGCCGCTGGCGCCGGCGCCATGGGTCGACGTCACCTTCGGCGCGGGCAGCGTCGCGTCGACCGCCGACGACATGCTGCCCTTCCTTCGCGCGCTTGCGAACGCGGTGCAGGGCAAGGGCGCGCTCGGTCTCTCGCCGCAGCAGGCCCGAGTATTCGCAACGCATTCGGTGCCCAGCGAGCTCACCAACATCACCTATGGCAATGGCCTGATGCATCAGAAGGAGGGCGGGCGCTCATACCTGCATCACACCGGCGGGATGCTGAGCTTCTCATCGTCCTTCCACGTCGATGTTGCGAGCGGCGTCGGCGCGTTCGCCAGCTCGACCCTCAATGCCTTCGCCGAATATCGCCCGCGGCTGCTGACGCGCTTCGCCGTCGATGCGCTGACCAATGCGCTCGGTGGTAAACCGCTGCCAGCGCCACCGGCCTTGCTACAGCCGCTCGCCAATGCCGGCTCATATGTCGGCCGCTACTCGGGTCCGGCCGGCTCGTTCGAGATCCAGGCTGGGGCGCCGCTG
>JAFBAM010000289.1 GCA_019247755.1 Sphingomonas sp. | reverse complement strand
CTGGCTGCACACCCGCGACTGGGTGAAGAAGGCGAAGGAAGCGCTCGCCACCCGCGGCGCTGAGCTGGTCCCGGTCGACCGCAACCCGATCGACGAAATCTGGAAGGACCGGCCCGAAGCGTCGAAGGCGCATCTTGTCGTCCAGTCGGACAAATATGCCGGCAAGTCGGCGGCCGAAAAGCGCACCGAAATCGGTGACTGGCTCGCCAGGCATCACGCCGACGCGGCGGTGCTCTCCGCGCTCGATTCGATCGCCTGGGCCTTCAACATCCGCGGCGAGGACGTGACCCATACGCCGGTCGCGCTGGCCTATGCCTTGGTGAATCAGGACGGCACTGCCGATCTGTTCGTGGCGTCGGAAAAGATCACGCCGGAGCTTCGCCAGCATCTCGGCAATGGTGTTCGCCTGCACGAGCGCTACGAGTTCGAGGGTGCGCTGTCCGAGTATAAGGGCAAGACAGTCGTCGTCGATCCGGAGCGCGCAGTTGCCGCGATCTTCGAGGCGCTCGACAAAGCCGGCGCCAAGATCCTGCCGATGCGCGACCCGACCATCCTGCCCAAGGCGATCAAGAACGACGCCGAGATTGCCGGCCAGAAGGCGGCGCAGGAACGCGATGGGGCCGCCATCTCAAAGTTCCTCCGCTGGATCGACGAGGAAGCGCCGAAAGGCGAGGTCGATGAGCTTAAGGCCTCGGACCATCTCGAAGCGCTTCGCCGCGAGAATGCGGAGCTGCGCGATCTCTCGTTCGACAGCATTTCCGGCGCGGGGCCAAATGGCGCAATCGTCCACTACCGGTCGAGCGAGAAGACCAACCGCAAGCTGGAGAAGGGCACGCTCTACCTGATCGATTCCGGCGGCCAGTATGTCGACGGCACCACCGACATCACCCGCACCGTCCCGATCGGTGAGCCGACCGCGGAAATGAAGGACCGCTTCACCCGCGTCCTTAAGGGCCATATCGCCATTGCGACGGCGGTTTTCCCGAAAGGCACACGTGGCAGCCAGCTCGACAGCTTTGCCCGCCGTCCTTTGTGGGAAGCGGGTCTGGACTACGCCCATGGCACCGGCCACGGCGTCGGCAGCTTCCTCTCGGTCCACGAAGGACCGCAGCGCATCTCGCCGGTCGGGAGCAGCCAGAGCGGCGGCGACGAGCCGCTGCAGGTCGGCATGATCCTCTCGAACGAGCCCGGCTATTATAAGACCGGCGAGTACGGGATCCGCATCGAGAACCTCGTGCTGGTCGTCGAACGCCAGATCGACGGCGCCGAAAAGGAGATGCTCGGCTTCGAGACGCTGACCTTCGCGCCGATCGATCGGCGCCTCGTCGATGTCGAGATGCTCGAGCCCGAGGAGCTCATCTGGCTCAACTGCTACCACGCTCATGTCCTGGCGCGGATCGGCCCGACGCTCGGCGGCGCGGACCTCGCCTGGCTGCAACAGGCCTGCGCCCCGATTGGAGATTGAACGACAGCGTTTGTTCTCCTAATGTTCTCCACCCGACTCGACAGGAGGACATGATGATTGGCTATGTGACGCTCGGCACGAACGACCGGGAAAAGTCGTCCAAATTCTACGATGCGCTCTGCGGCGAGTTGGGTGTCGGCCGCATGATGGAAAATGAGCAGTTCATCGCCTGGGGCAAGCCGGGCGGCGGCGCCGGGATCGGCATCACCAGGCCGTTCGACGGCAATGCCGCTACGGTCGGCAACGGCGTGATGGTTGCGCTCGAGGCGAAGGACGAAGCGCAGGTGCAGCGCCTGTACAACCTCGCGCTTGCCAACGGCGGCAGCGACGAAGGTGCACCAGGCGACCGCGGTGGCGGCTTCTATGCCGGCTATTTCCGCGATCCCGACGGGAATAAGCTCAACGCCTTCATCATGAAGTCTGAATAGCGCCGAGACGTCGTTACGCCCCAGACTCGACCTTCCGGATACTGTTGTTAATATTGCATTTAACGACTCGGAGGGTCGCGCTTCATCGGGGAGAGGCGTTTTGGAATCGGATGATCGTTTTTATCGCCGCCGGGCGACAGAGGAACTGGCGGCGGCAAACAGGGCGGTGACGCCGGAAGCGCGGGAGCGCCGGATCCAGCTGGCTCAGTCTTTCTTGAGCCGGCTGGGCACCTCGAACGACGCGATGCTGTTCGATTGGGGCAGGGCGGCAAGCCACAGTCGTCTCTGAAGCGAAGGCTCGCTCAGTCCCGTTATGTGACAGTCCCGTCACCTCGCATTAATTGCGAGTTTAATGCACTGGGGATAAAAGGAAATCACGGGAGAAACGACTCGTGATCAATGCTCTTCAGTTCGTCGTCGCGATCATCCTGCTCGGAGCCGTCATCTGGGTCGGCGACGTTATTGCCGGCGGCATCGACAGCGCGCTCGGCGAAAAGAAGATGCGCGACCGCGACGCTTGATTGCCCCTCACTTCGCTGGCGGAATGGTGCTGCCGGTGAGGATTGAACTCACGACCTCAGCCTTACCAAGGATGCGCTCTACCACTGAGCTACGGCAGCACTTTGTCCGGGAGGGCGCGCCTATGGCGGTGACCCCCGCGCCCGTCAACCCGGCTTGCGGGTGCGGAACGTGGCCGCCATGTGGCTGAGATGACCGGTAAAGACAAGGAGCGCGAGGAGCGGCTCGCCGCTGCGCTTCGCGAGAATTTGAAGCGCCGCAAGGCCCAGTCCCGCGCCACGACTGACGAAGGCACGGACAAGCCCTCCGATTGACGCGCCGCACTGCGCTCGCCATTCGCCGCAGCCATGCGTTTCTTCTCCGACAATGCGGCGGCCGCCCACCCCAAGGTCCTGGAGGCGATTGCCGCGGTCAACCGGGTCGACACTGCCTACGACGGCGACGAGTGGAGCCAGCGTCTCGAGGGCGCCTTCTCGGCACTCTTCGGCACCGAGGTTCGCGCCTTCTGGGTGACGACGGGGACGGCGGCCAATTGCCTCGCACTCGCGGCGCTTTGCCCGCCCTACCGCGCGATCCTCTGTCACCGCGACGCGCATATTGAGGTCGATGAGGCGGGAGCCCCCGGCTTCTTCACCGGCGGCGCGAAGCTGGTGCTCCTCGACGGGCCAGGGGCCAAGGTGACGCCCGATACGGTCTCCGCGGTGTGCGAGGCGATCCGCAACGACGTGCACCAGGTCCAGCCCGCGGCGCTCTCCATCACCAACGCCACCGAATACG
>JAFBAM010000097.1 GCA_019247755.1 Sphingomonas sp. | reverse complement strand
CAGCATGGAGCAATATTTCATATTATCTTTCGGTAATGCTCCCACGTGAACGCGCGCTGACAACGAAATGACCTTCGACAAAGTGCCAACAGCCGCCGACGAAAGGACTGGCCCAGGTCCGATTTCGCGGTAAGGATCGCTCAACTTTCGTTAGTACCCCAATTCCAAGGAGTTGCTTCGATGCGCCAAGCTGCGCTTGCCCTCATTCTGTCTGCCTGTCTTCCGGCTGCCGCTCTCGCCCAGATCGTTCCGCCGCTCAACAGCAAGCCAGAGGCTTATGCGAAGCCGACGCGCATCCCCGCGGCTCGCGACGTGCCCTTCCCCGGAACCGTACAGCTAACGGTCGACGCGACGGACACGGCGCGCGCGATCTTCCGCATTCACGAGCGCATCCCGGTTACCGCCGCGGGCGACTTGGTGATGCTCTACCCGAAGTGGGTGCCCGGCGGTCACAGCCCGCGCAATGAGATCAAGAACGTCACCGGGATCCGCTTTACGGCGAACGGCAAGGCCCTGAAGTGGATGCGCGATACCCTAGACGTGTACGCCTTCCATGTGACCGTCCCGCAAGGCGTCTCCGCGGTCGATGCCGATTTCCAGTTCGTGTCGGCGACCGCGGACAACATGGGGCGGACGGTGATGACGCCCGACATGTCGAGCATTCAGTGGCTGTCGCTGTCGATGTATCCGGCGGGCCATTACGTACGGCAGATCCCGGTGCAGGCGTCGGTGATCGTGCCCAGCGGCTGGCATGTCGCGACCGCGCTCCGCCCAGCCAAGCAGTCGGGCGGGCGCGTAGATTATCCGGTTACGAGCTACGAGATCCTGATGGACTCGCCGCTGATCGCCGGCGCCCATTATCGCCAGATCCCGCTCAGCCCCGACGTCAATCTCGACGTCATTGCCGACACGGACGCGGAACTTGCCGCGACCCCCGACCAAATCGCCGCGCACAAACGGTTGGTCGAGCAGGCGGTCAAGAATTTCGGCGCCCAGCATTACGACCATTACGACTTCCTGTTCACCATCTCGAACAACCTCGGCGGCAACGGGCTCGAGCATCACCGCAGTTCCGAGGACGGCGTGCGGCGTGGCTATTTCACCGACTGGGACATGAAGCTCCGCGACCGCAACCTGCTGCCTCACGAATATAGCCACAGCTGGGACGGTAAGTACCGGCGGCCGGCCGACCTCTGGACTCCGGATTACAACACGGTGCCGATGGAGGGCTCGCTGCTGTGGGTCTACGAAGGCCAGACGCAGTTCTGGGGCTATGTGCTCGGCGCGCGTTCGGGAATGCTGTCGAAGCAGGATACGCTCGACGCCATTGCCGCGACTGCGGCGACCTACAGCACCGGAACCCCCGGACGGCAGTGGCGGCCACTGGTCGACACCACCAACGATCCGACCGCCGCGGGGCGCGCGCCGCAGCCGTGGCGAAGCTGGCAGCGCAGCGAGGATTATTACAGCGAAGGCCAGCTGATCTGGATCGACGTCGACCGGATCATCCGCACGCAATCGGGCGGCAAGCGCTCGATCGACGATTTCGCGAAGGCCTTCTACGGCATGCGCGACCGCGATTACGGCGAACTCACCTATACGCTCGACGATGTCGTGAAGACGCTGAACGCGGTGCAGCCTTACGACTGGGCGGCCTACCTGCAACGCCGGGTCTATGACGTCGCCGCCTCGCCGCCGCTCGAAGGCATCAACGAAGGCGGCTACAAGCTCGTCTTCACGCCCGAGCCCACGAAGTGGATCAAGAGCGCCGAGAAGTCGGGCAAGAACAACGACCTCACTTATTCGGGTGGTTTGGTAGTCGGCATGGACGGCAAGATCTCCAGCGTGCTGTGGGACAGCGCCGCGTTCAACGCCGGACTGACGATCGGCGCGCAGATCATGGCGGTGAACGGCCGCGATTTCGACGGCGATGCGTTGAAGGCAGCGATCAAGGCGGCGGCCGGCAATGGCGCCGCTCCCGAGCTGTTGGTCCACGACGGCGACGTCTTTCGAACGGTGAAGCTCGATTGGCACGGCGGCTTGCGCTATCCGCGGTTGCAGAAGGTCGGCACTGCGCCGGGCACCTTGGACGCTTTGCTCGCGCCGCGCTGACCCGCACTTGAGGAGGGGACCGCATGCGTAATTTGTTCGTCACCATGGCGCTCGTGATCGCTGCGAGTTCAGCCGCGGCACAGCCTCGCCCTGCTGAAAGTAATGTCCGCGGCGCGCTGGAGCGGATCGCGCGGATCGATCCGCAGATCGGGTCGGTCATTGCGGTCGACCCGACGGCGATCGACCAGGCGCGGCGCGTCGATGCCGGCAACCTGCGCGGGCCGCTCGCCGGCCAGCCGGTGCTGATCAAGGATAATATCGAAAGCGCAGGTCCGTTGCCGACGACTGCCGGAAGCTTGGCGCTGGCGAACAATGTCACCAACCGCGATGCCCCTTTGGTAGCCCGGCTACGCGCGGCAGGCGCAGTGATCGTCGGTAAGACCAACCTCAGCGAATGGGCGAACATCCGGTCCAATCGCTCGATCTCCGGCTGGAGCGCGGTCGGGGGACAGACGCGCAACCCTTGGGCACTCGACCGCAATCCGTGCGGTAGTTCGAGCGGTTCCGGCGCGGCGGTGGCGGCGGGCCTGGTACGGCTCGCGATCGGGACGGAGACGGACGGGTCGGTGACCTGCCCGGCGTCGATCAACGGCATTGTCGGACTGAAGCCGACGGTTGGGCTGGTGAGCCGGACTCAGATCGTACCAATCAGCCATAGCCAGGATACGGCGGGGCCGATGACCGCCAGCGTGCTTGAGGCGGCGCAGCTGCTGACTGCGATCGCGGGCAGCGACCCGGCCGATCCGGCGACGGCCGAGGCCGACAAACACAGACGCGATTACGCGGCCGGCCTCGACGCCAACTCGCTGAAGGGCAAGCGCATCGGCGTGATGCGCTTCGCGTCGGGCTTCGGCACCGATGCCGCGTTCGACAATGCGCTCGCCGTCCTGAAAGCGAAGGGCGCGGTTCTCGTCGACATCAAGAAGTTCGACGACAAGCTGATCGGCAAGAACGAGACGTTCGTCCTGAAGGCCGAGCTGAAGGCCGACATGGCCAAGTATCTCAGGGGCAGTCCGGCCCCGATCGGCGTCCGCACGCTCGCCGACCTGATCGCGTTCGACAATGCGCACCAGCGGCAGGAGATGTCGCTATTCGGCCAGGAATTCTTCGAGGACGCACAGAAGACCAAAGGGCTCAGCGATCCAGCCTACAAGAAAGCGCGGCAGGTCAGCTTCACCGCGGCCGGACCGAACGGCATCGACAAGCTGCTTAAGGATAATCGCGTCATCGCTTTGGTCGGCCCGACCATGCCGCCAGCATGGATGATCGACGTCGCCAATGGCGACCAGGTTGCGGGCGGCGGCGCTGGATCGCTAGCCGCGGTAGCGGGCTATCCGCACCTCACCGTGCCGATGGGGCTGGTGAAGGGACTGCCCGTGGGCCTGAGCTTCATCGGGCCAAAGTGGTCGGAGTCGCTGCTGCTGAACCTCGGCTACGCCTATGAGCAGGCACGAGGGGCTTTCCCAACGCCGAAATTCTACCGCTCGATCGAGGAAAGCCCCGAGATCGCGCCGCTGCTAAGGCCACAGCACTAGCCAATTTACGGCTCAAAGGGGGACGGCATGAGTCATCCGGCCAATCCGTATCTCGAGTTCAGGAAGAAATATCTGACGCCGCTCCGGCGGAGCGAGAACAGGTTCAACAACTGGCTTGCGACGTCCATCACCGACCTCGTCGGTACGATGTGGTGCGCCTATGCCTTTGCGGGGCTTGCGCTCATCAGCCTACCGGCGGCCATCCGGGGCGGGACGGCGACTCTTATTTCGTGGATCGCGCAAACTTTCCTGCAGCTGGTTCTCCTGTCGATCATCATGGTCGGCCAGAAGCTGTCGTCGGAGAAGTCAGACCGCCAGCTCGAGCAGACTTATCGCGATTCAGAAGAACTGCTGAAGATCAGCGACGCGATCCAGGAACTGCTCAGGAAGAACACGGACCTCACCAGCGAGATTCACGAGGTCGTCCGGTCTAAGCGGTAAGCCTCAGGCCCGCGATCGCAGCGACAATCGTGAAGATCAGCAAGATCCGCACCAAGGCGGCCGGCTCGTCGAAGAACATCATCCCGACGACCACCGTCCCGACTGCGCCGATGCCGCCCCAGACCGCATAGGCCGTGCCCATCGGGATTGACCGCGACGCGACCTCGAGCAGCCCCATGCTGACCGCGACCGAGGCGAGGAAAGCGAGCGTCCACGGCAGGTTTCGAAAGCCGTCGACGAAGCGAAGCGAGGTGGTGAATCCGACCTCGAACATTCCGCCGACGATCAGCAAAAACCAGGGCATGAAGTTCCTTTAACTGGACGCGCCGAAAACGCGCGATAACGTCCGTAGTCATGGCGAAGCCGCGCACCATCGGCAACATGATCGCACCGCCGCGATTCCTGGCGTTTCTCGCGGCGATGATCGTGAGTTTCCCGATCGCTTCCCAGTTCTTTCAGCGATGGGCCCTGGGCGCGATGGCGGCGTTCGACGTAGCAGCGAGCCTGTTCCTGATATCGTGCCTGCCGCTCCTTGGCACCCGCGAGGCTCGCGTGATCCGCGAACATGCAACTCAGAATGACGCCAACCGACACATCCTGCTGGCCGTCACGGGAATCGTCATGGCGGTTCTGCTGACGGCAATTGCGGCCGAGGCCGTCGGCCATAACCCGCAGCCCTTCACCAAGGGCCTGATCATCGGTACGCTCGCGCTGGCCTGGCTGTTCAGCAACATGGTCTATGCGCTGCACTATGCGCATCTCGTCTACACACACCCGGAGGTGGGCTGCGTCGGACTCGAATTCCCCCGGACGGCGCACCCGGTCTATTGGGATTTCGTCTATTTCAGCTTCACCAACGGCATGGCATTCGCGACGTCCGACGTGGTGGTGACCGAGACGCGGATGCGGAAGACGGTCATCATTCACGGCCTGGCGGCCTTCGCGTTCAACATCGGCGTGCTCGCCTTCACGATCAACGTCCTCGGGTCGAGCGGCTAGACCGCGACGTCGATCTCCGGCGGCTCCGGCACCTTGCTTCGAGCGGCGAGCAGGCATCCACCGACAATCAGGACAGCGCCCGCCAAGGTGTAGGACGACACCCGTTCCTGGAAGACGAGCCAGCCGCACAGCGACGCCCACAGGAAGCCGCTATATTCGGTGACGGCGAGATAACTAGCGGGGCCGCGCGCGTAACCCCAGCCGTAGAGCAAGGTGCCGGCGGTCGACATCAGGGACGCGACGACAACCCAGATCCATTCCTTACCGAGTGCTGGCGGCAATCCCGCGACCGGCATGACGAACAGCCAGACCGCCATCACGGTCAGAGACTGGAAGAAGTTGATCTCCAGCGGGTCCGCGATGCGAGCCTGATGGCGCATCATTACGATGTTCACGGCGTAGCAGCCCGCCGAACAGAGGATGGCCGCGCTTCCGAGCATGACTTCCGGACCGACCTTGGCCTGTGCCTGGCCGAACATGATCACCAGCACGCCGGCGAACGCCGCGATGGACCCAGCGATGGATCGCGGGCCGATCTTCTCATGAAGGAAGACGGCGGCAAGCAGCAGCGCAATCAGCGGGCCGATGAAGGTGAGCGCGATCGCCTGTGCCAGCGGCACTCGTCCGATTCCCCAGAAGAACAGGAAGGCGAGGATCGTCACCAGAATGCCTCGCAAGACGTGGATCTTTAGCGTTGCCGCGCTGGGCCATCGCCGCCGCTGCGGCAGGAAGATCGCGGCGCTGATCCCCATGTTCACGATGGCACGCCAGATGCTGACCGCGATGATGCCGATGGCGAGCACGAGGTGTTTCATCACCGCGTCCATGATGGACAGCACGGCGACCGCGCCCAATGCCGCAAGGAAGCCCTGGACGGGATGCTGGGTGACGCGATTCACCCGCGCCGCTTAGCGTTGCGAAGCGGTCGTGTCTTGGATGAGAAGGGGAGGCTGGCTGCTGGTCGCGGCAATGCCCTGCGCGAATGCAGTGCCCATGAGCAGGATGAGCGCCAGCTTGACCATGGCGCCGTGTTGCGCCCGGACTGGTTAAGGAAGCCTAACCTTATTCGGCTGCATCCAGCGTTAAATGCTGGGCGGCCTCGATCTCCGCCGCCTTGGCTTCAACCAGCCTGACGATGTGATCGATCATATCAACGTCCTGGACGTGATGATCGGTGACGCCCGACAGATAGACCATATGCTTGCCCTGACCGCCGCCGGTGATGCCGATGTCGGTCTCCCGCGCTTCGCCCGGACCGTTCACCACGCAGCCGAGGACCGAGAGCGACATCGGGGTCTTGATGTGCTGGAGCCTCGCTTCGAGCGCCTCCACAGTGCGGATCACGTCGAAGCCCTGACGAGCACAGCTTGGGCAGGAGACGACGCGGACGCCGCGGCTGCGGATGCCGAGCGACTTCAGGATTTCGTAGCCGACGCGGACTTCTTCTTCCGGCTCGGCCGACAGCGAGACGCGTATGGTGTCGCCAATGCCGGCCCAGAGAAGGTTGCCGATGCCGATCGATGATTTGACGGTGCCACCGATCAGGCCTCCGGCTTCGGTGATGCCGAGGTGGAGCGGGCAGTCCACTTCGCTCGCCAGCTGCTGATAAGCCGCGACGGCGAGGAAGACGTCGCTGGCTTTGACCGCGACCTTGTATTCGCGAAAATCGTGGTCCTCGAGAATGCGGATATGATCGAGCGCGCTTTCGACCAACGCCTCGGGGCAGGGCTCACCGTATTTTTCGAGCAGGTCCTTTTCGAGGCTGCCGGCATTGACGCCAATGCGGATCGCGCAACCGTTGGCCTTTGCCGCGGCAATGACTTCGCGCACGCGCTCCTTGGAACCGATATTGCCCGGGTTGATGCGTAGACACGCCGCGCCGGCATCCGCGGCCTCTAGCGCGCGCTTGTAGTGAAAATGGATGTCGGCAACGATCGGCACGCTCGCCGCGCGGACAATCTCCTTCAGCGCCGCGGTCGCTTCCGCCGTCGGACACGACACGCGGATGATGTCGACGCCTGCATCCTCGCAGCGACGGATCTGGTCGATCGTCGCCTTCGCGTCCTCGGTCGGCGTGTTGGTCATTGTCTGGACGCTGATCGGCGCGTCTCCACCAACGGGCACGGAGCCGACCATGATCTGCCGGGACTTGCGCCGCTCGATATCGCGCCAGGGACGGATGGACATAGCCGTCATATAAGGCGTTCGCGCGGTTACGAAAACCTGCAGCGGCGGATTCGCGCCACTTATCCTGTTGTGTTAACAGCGTTAAAGGGACTCGCTCGGGGGCGGCGCATGGCGAAGCTTGCGCGATTGCCGTTGATGGACCGCTCGGCCGAGGCGGATAGCGCACGGATTCCGCGGCTCCGGACGCGTTATTACGCCTTCCTCAGCTACAGTCATAAGGACAAGGAGCTTGCCGACTGGCTGCATCGCGAGTTGGAGAAGTTCCGGGTGCCGAGTTCGCTCGCCGGTAAGCTGACGGCCAACGGCGTGGTGCCGCGGCGACTGACCCCGGTGTTTCGCGACCAGCAGGACCTGTCGGCCGGTGCAGACCTCGGCGAGGAGATCAAGGCGGCACTGGCCGCGTCGCAATTCCTCGTGGTCCTGTGCTCGCCGACGGCGGCGACGTCGCGCTGGACCAATGCCGAGATCGAGAATTTTAAGCGCACTCGGCCCGAAGGCTGCGTACTTGCGGCCGTGGTCGCAGGCGAACCGTTTGCGAGCGAAATTCCGGGACGGGAGGCCGAAGAATGCTTCCCGCCGGCGCTTCGTTACAAATATGATCGGCGCGGCCACCAGACCACGAAAAAGGCGGAGCCACTTGCTGCCGACTTTCGCGAATCTGGTGAGGGCAAACGTCTCGCGTTCCTGAAGCTCGTCGCCGGAATGCTCGGTATCGGCCTGGATGAACTCGTCCAGCGCGAGACGACGCGGCGGCACCGGCGGATGGCCTGGTTGGCTGCTGCATCGCTTGGCGGAATGGCCGTCACCAGCACGCTCGCAGTGGTCGCGCTGCAGTCTCGCAATGAGGCGCGCGAGCAGCGAAGGGAGGCGGAGGGCCTGGTCGCCTTCATGCTCGGCGACCTCAAGGACAAGCTTGAACCCATCGGACGCCTAGACGCGCTCGACGGCGTCGGTTCCCGGGTGCTCGCTTACTATAGCAAGCAAGATGCATCGACGCTGACCGACGCCGCTTTGACCCAACGCTCGAAGGCGCTGAGTTTGATGGCCGAAGTTGCGGACGCGCGGGGCGATTCTACGGCGTCGCTGAAGCTGTATCGCGAGGCCATGGCTGGCACCGCCGAGGCCATGCGGCGCGATCCATCGAACGCTGAATCCGTTTTCGAACATGCGCAAAACGTATTTTACGTCGGAGAAATCTCACGAAGGGACGGCAATTTCGAACCGGCTGAAAACGCGTTCCGCGAATACCAGCGGCTGGCCAAAATCATGGTCGACCTGCAACCCGACAATATGAAGTACCGGATGGAACGGCAGTACGCCGACACAAACCTCGGGGTCGTCCTATCCGATCAGCGGCGATTTGCGGAAGCAGTGCCGCAGTTCAAGGATGCATTGAATACGATTGAAGCCATCTCGACGGCAGACCCTGCAAATCGGGATTATCAAGAGGGCGTCGCCGAGTCCGTTGCGTGGCTTGCCGATGCCGAACGGGCTGCGGGCAATTACGATCGTGCGATTGCACTTCGTCGACGAAACCTCGAAATCTACAATCAACTGTTCGCCGAGACCTCCAACGTCAAATATCGCCAGCAAGCGATCCCGGCCATGCGATCCCTCGGCAACTTGTATGCGGAACGGGGACAATCGGCACTTGCGGAACAACAGTTCCGGACTGCGATCGCGCAGGCTCAGATGCTCACCGCTATCGAGCCCGACAACACGCTTTGGCTCGAATATTCATACAGGGCCCAGATCTCGCTCGCCGGGTTGCTCTTGGCACTCGGCCGCCGCGATGAGGCGGCAACGCTGACGACGTCGGCGTCGCAGGCCGTCCATCAACTCCTGAAACGCGAGAACTCCAAACCCAAATGGAGAAGCGGGTTCTTTTCAGTCCTGTCGCTTCAGGCGCGCCTGGCCTCCGCGGCAGGCAACCAAGACCAGGCCCTCAGCTTGGCGCAGCAGGCATTGTCGGCGGCCCGGTCAATCCATAGCGCAGACAAGGCTGAAGACGCGTTCCGGTCCGCCCGCGCCTATCGGCTGATCGGTGATATCCAGAAGGCCCGCGGAAACCTGGGTGATGCCTTTTCAAACTGGTCCAAGGGCCTCGCTGCTATTCCGGCTGGCATTGTCGAGCAGCCTGACGAGCTGGCTGAGCACGCGGGATTGCTGCAACGCCTCGGCCGCGGCGCGGCGGCGAGGCCGATTATCGAGAGAATGAATTCAATCGGATACCGTCTGCCAGTGTAATCGGCAGCGGCAACAAGGGGGGATAATATGGCGCAGCCACAAGACGTCCAAGTCACCTTAACGCCAGTGATGAATGCGAACGGATCATTCAATTACTGGCAGATGAGCGTCGACAAGGGGTCTCCGCAGGGACCGGGAAACTATCCGGCCGCGACGGTGACCAACGGCAACAAGGCCGACTTCACGGTCACCATCCAGAATGGGCCAGGGCAGAACTTCACTTTCGCAAACATTCTCGTCCCAGCCGAAAACAAGGAAATCCACACCGTCGGCGGCCTGGGTACGAACAAGATGACGTTCAAGGATCACAATTGGGGAAAAGCAGACATCCCCTACGAAATCCTTTTCACTAATGCGCCAAAGCTTGACCCGATCATCAAGAACGATGGAGGCGGACCGCCCGTGTATCAGGCCTATTTGCTGGATTTCGCCATCTTTGCCGGCGCGGTCATGCTGACGCTTCTATTCGTCCGCTTGGCGCTCGGGTGGCGGCGGGTCTGAGGTGGCCGGTTTCAATTGCGGGCATTAGCGTAACAAGAGCATAATCGGCTCTAGTGCCGACCAGTCCACCGCCCGTCCCATTCGTCCTGTGCGTCGGAGTCACCGGCCATCGCGCCGACGTGCTACCGAAGGACAGCGTCCCGATCCTGCGCGAGCGGGTGCGCGAGGTGCTGCAGCAGATCGAGCAAACGGGGCGGGAGCTGTTCGCAGCGGAGCACGACTGCTTCGCCAGTTTTGCACCCAAGCTCCGCTTCGTTTCGCCGGTCGCCGACGGCGCCGACCAGATCGCAGCCGAGGTCGCGCTCGAGCTCGGCTGGGATTTGCAGGCAATCCTCCCGTTCGAACGGTCGGCATACCGCGCCAGCCTTGCCAGCGAAGCGGCGCGTGAGAGATTCGACGCCCTCGTGTCGAAGGCTGACTGCCTGCTCGAGCTTCCCGGTGACCCTGACCACGGGCTCGAGGCTTATGTCATGACCGGCCGGGCGACAGTCGCACACTGCGACATCTTGATCGCCATCTGGGACGGCCTCCCTCCCCGCGGCCGCGGGGGCACTGGTGAAGTCGTGCAGCT
>JAFBAM010000029.1 GCA_019247755.1 Sphingomonas sp. | reverse complement strand
CCCGAATGGACCAACGTCGCAGTCAGCGGCGTGAGGAAAGCTGGCACCGCCGCCCACGCAACCGCCGGGTGCATCACCCGTAACGGGATGAAGCCGAGCGCAAAGTCGGCCTGGTCAGAATAGCCCGCGAGCGCGGTCAGCACCCATGCGGCCGCGGTAACCGCGACGATGACGTTGGTCGCGCTGCGCTCGATGCGCTGCACCTTAGATGAACTCGATCTTCTTGATCTCGTAATAACGGTCGCCCGATGGCGTCGAGACCTCGACCTCGTCGCCCTTCTGGCGGCCGATCAGCGCGCGGCCCAGGGGTGAATTGTAGCTGATCCGCCCGTCCTTGGCGTCCGCCTCGACCTGTCCGACGAGCTGGTACCGCACCTTCTTCTCGTCTTCGTCGAGCAAGGTGACCGTCGCACCGAAGACGACCTTGTCGCCCGAGAGGGTGGTCGGATCGATAATCATCGCGCGGCTGAGGCGGTCCTCGAGGTCGGCGATCGTCGCCTCGACCTGCCCCTGGCGCTCCTTGGCGGCGTGATATTCCGCATTTTCGCTAAGGTCGCCGTGGGCGCGCGCATCCTCGATCGCCTCGACGATCGCGGGGCGCTCCTCGACCTTCAGCCGGCGCAGTTCATCGCTAAGCTTGCGGTGGCCCTCGGCCAGCATTGGCACCTTTTCGGCACTCGCCATTGTCTCAAACCCTTTTTCAAAACCCTGCCCCGGCGGCGCTTCACGGCCCGCGAACAAGAGCAGATTGTATGTGGAAGCCTAGCCTTGGGAGGCGGAATAATAGGATTGGAGCGAGGCGACTTCAAGCGCGTGTCCGCGCACCGCCTCAATCGACCGCGCGGCGGCCAGGCTCGCAGGCGCCGTCGTAAAGTATGGGACTTTCTTGTTGAGCGCGGTCGTGCGGATCGAATGACTGTCCTTCAGCGACTGCCAGCCCTCGGTTGTATTGAAGACGACCGCGACCTCGCCATCGAGCAGCCGGTCGACGATATGGGGCCGCCCCTGCGCGACCTTGTTGATCACTTCGACCGGCAGCCCCTTCGACTGCAGATGCGCGGCAGTGCCTCCTGTCGCGATCAACTTGAAGCCGAGCTCGACCATCTTCTGGGCGGCGGGAAGGATATTGTCCTTGTCGGCGTCCTTGACCGACACGAACGCCGTCCCCGACTGCGGCAGGCGCATCCCCGCTCCGAGCAACGCCTTGGCGAAGGCAATGTCGAATTCACCAGCGATTCCCATGACTTCGCCAGTGCTTTTCATTTCCGGTCCCAGCACTGGATCGGTGCCCGGGAAGCGCGCGAAGGGGAAGACTGATTCCTTGACCGCGATGTAGGGCAGCTTCCGCCCCACCGCGCCAAAGCTCGACAGCGCGTCGCCCGCCATGACCCGCGCCGCGATCTTCGCAACCGGGCGCCCGATCGCTTTTGCGACGAATGGCACCGTCCGGCTGGCGCGCGGATTCACCTCGATCAGGTAAACCTCTCCGTCCTTCACCGCGAACTGGACGTTCATCAGCCCTTTGACCTTGAGCGCTAGCGCCAGCTCGCGCGTCTGCCGCTCGATTTCGGCGACGATGTCCGCCGGCAGGCTGTAAGGCGGGATCGAGCAGGCGCTGTCGCCCGAATGCACCCCCGCTTCCTCGATATGCTGCAGCACTCCGCACACCGCGACGTCGGTCCCGTCGCAGATGGCATCGACGTCAACCTCGATTGCATCGCGCAGATAGCGGTCGATCAGCACCGGGCTCTTGCCCGACACCTGGACAGCGGTCGCGATGTAATGATCGAGCTGCTGCGGTCCCTCGACCACCTCCATCCCCCGCCCGCCGAGCACGTAGGACGGCCGCAAGAGCACCGGATAGCCGATCCGCTCGGCGACCCGCTGCGCTTCGTCTCGGCTGCGGGCGATGCCGTTGGCGGGCTGCTTGAGACCCAGCTGCTGCACCAGGTCGGCGAAGCGCTCGCGATCCTCGGCGAGATCGATGCTGTCGGGCGACGTTCCGAGGATCGGGACGCCTGCGGCCTGCAGCTCCTCGGCCAGCTTCAGGGGCGTCTGGCCGCCGAGCTGGACGATCACGCCCAGTAATTCGCCCTTCTCCTGTTCGCGCCGCACCACCTCGAGCACATCCTCGGCGGTCAGCGGCTCAAAATAGAGGCGATCCGACGTGTCCGGATCGGTCGAGACCGTCTCCGGATTGCAATTGACCATGATGACTTCGAAGCCGGCGCCCTGCTGGCCCTCACGATCGCGGCCGAGCGCGAAGGCGGCGTGGCAGCAGCAATAGTCGAATTCGATCCCCTGCCCGATCCGGTTCGGCCCGCCGCCGAGGATCATCACCTTGCGGCGGTCGGAGACCTGCGCCTCGTCCTCCGGCTCCTCGAACAGTGGCGCCTCGTAAGTCGAGTAGAGGTAGGGCGTGGTCGCGTCGAACTCGGCCGCGCAGCTGTCGATCCGCTTGAACACCGGACGCACGCCGAGCTTGAGCCGATGCGTTCGCACCTCGCTCTCGGTGATCCCACCGGTCATGGCCTTCATGGCCGTATGGACAACACCTGATCCACCTGCAGCAACGGCCTCACTCATCCCGCGATCGACCTCGGCGGAGCGCAGCGACAATTGCGCCAACCGCGAATCCGAAAAGCCCATCGCCTTCAGTCGGCGCATGCCCCTCGCATCGCTAGGCAGGCCCTTGATGCGAACTTCCTCTTCTGCCTCAACGATCTCGGCCAAGCGCTTCAAAAACCACGGCTCGAACCCTGCGATCTCGTTGATCCGCTCGACCGTGAAACCCTGGCGCAACGCTTCTGCCGCGACCAGCAGCCGGTCAGGCGTCGACCGGGCCAGTGCGCTTTCGATCTGGGCCGGGTCGGCACCCTCGAACTCGCGTACGCGGTCGAGCCCGCAAAGCCCGATCTCTAGCCCGCGCAGCGCCTTCTGCAGGCTCTCGGCGAAGTTGCGCCCGATCGCCATCACCTCGCCGACCGACTTCATCGAGGTCGACAGCAAAGCTTCGGCCCCGCGGAACTTCTCGAACGCGAAGCGCGGGATCTTGGTCACGACATAATCGATGGTCGGCTCGAAGCTCGCCGGCGTCGCTCCGCCGGTGATGTCGTTGGCGATTTCGTCGAGAGTGTACCCAACCGCCAGCCGAGCCGCGACCTTGGCGATCGGAAAGCCCGTCGCCTTTGACGCCAGCGCCGAGGATCGTGAAACGCGCGGGTTCATCTCGATCACGACCATCCGCCCCGTCTTCTGATCGACTGCGAACTGGACGTTGGAACCGCCTGTTTCGACGCCGATTTCCCGCAGCACCGCGATCGATGCCGACCGCATCCGCTGATATTCCTTATCGGTCAGCGTCAGCGCCGGGGCGACGGTGATCGAGTCTCCCGTATGCACACCCATCGGGTCGACATTCTCGATCGAGCAGATGATGATGGCGTTGTCGGCGCGGTCGCGCACGACCTCCATCTCATATTCCTTCCAGCCGACGAGGCTCTCGTCGATCAGCACCTCGGTGGTCGGTGACGCCTCCAGGCCCGTCCGCACGAAATGCTCATATTCCTCGCGGTTGTAGGCGATCCCGCCCCCGGTACCGCCGAGCGTGAAGCTCGGCCGAATGACCGCGGGAAGGCCCACGTCCTCAAGCGCGGCCGCCGCCTCCTCCATCGAATGGACGATTGCCGAGCGCGGGCTTTCGAGCCCGATTTTGTCCATCGCGTCGCGGAATTTCTCGCGGTCCTCGGCCTTCTCGATCGCCTCGGCGTTGGCGCCGATCAGCTGCACGCCCAGCCGGTCGAGCGTTCCGTCCTTGAACAAGGCCAGCGCAGTATTGAGCGCCGTCTGCCCGCCCATCGTCGGCAGCAGCGCGTCGGGCCGCTCCTTCTCCACGATCTTGGCGACGATCTCCGGCGTGATCGGCTCGATATAGGTCGCATCCGAAAGCTCGGGATCGGTCATGATCGTCGCCGGGTTCGAATTGACGACGATGACGCGATAACCCTCGCTTTTCAGCGCCTTGACCGCCTGGCTTCCCGAGTAATCGAATTCTGCTGCCTGGCCGATGACGATCGGGCCGGCACCGATGATGAGGATCGAGGAAATGTCGGTTCTTTTGGGCATCAGCCTGCCGGGAAGTTCATGTTGACGAAGACGGCCTTGAGGCCATTGCGGCGCGCCCAGCGGGAAACGCAGGCGCGCTGCGCGACGCTCGGCTCCTGCCGGATGGCGAGCAGGAGCTTCTTCTGGCTCTCGTCCTGGATCAACTCGCCAAGCGCGAGACCGCAGCCAGTCGCGACATCATTCAGCTGCGCTTCGCTGTGCATGACGGCCCGCGTGGCACAGGCGGAGAGCGCGAGTAGCGTCGTTGCTGTGAGAAAGAATCTCACCGCATCGCCCCCACGAACTTCTCGAACAGATA
>JAFBAM010000219.1 GCA_019247755.1 Sphingomonas sp. | reverse complement strand
AATGCAGCGCCAGGTCTTTCCGAAGGGACGTCCGGCCGACACGGCGGGGTTCTCGGACGATCCGGCGGCCACCCAATCCTCGGTCGTCAATCTCGACCAGCGGCTCGATGCGCTCGAAAAGCAGATGTCCGACCTCGTCCGCGCGTCCGAGGAAAACGGCAACCGGCTGCGTACCGTGGAATCGGGCCTGACCCAGTTGAAAGCCGACCAGGACCAGCGAATCGGCGCGCTCGAGCAGAAGTTGAGCGAAGCCGCCGCGGCCGTTCCCTTGCAGGCCACGGAAACCCCGCCGCCCCCGGCCACCGCCTCCAAGCCCAAGCCCGCCCAATCCAAGCCGACTTCGCCCAAGCCAACACCGCCTAAGACCTCAGCCCCGACGCCGGCGGAAGGCGGGCCAGAAGTCGCCGCCGTTGTTCCGGCCGTTGATGCGGGCGAGGATGCCTACACGCAGGGCTTCCATACCTGGGAGGCGGGCCAGTACGACCAGGCGATCGAGCAGCTGAAGTCCTTCACCGCGACCTATCCGAAGCATCGTCGCGTCAGCTACGCGAACAACCTGATTGGTCGATCACTGCTCGACAAGGGCGATGCGCGCGAAGCGGCCAATGTCCTCCTCGCCAATTATCGCACCAATCCGAGCGGGGAGCGGGCCCCCGACAGCCTTTATTATCTCGGCCAGGCCCTGATGAAGCTCGGCCAACCCGGGCAGGCGTGCAAGGCCTATGCGGAGCTGGACGCGGTATATGGCGCGAGGGTTCGGCCCGACCTCAAGAAGCTTGAGACCGACGCCAAGACCCAGGCGCAATGCAAGTGAATCGTAAACTGTCGTTGCGAGGAGCGTAACGACGCGGCAATTCAGCGGCGTTTTAGATGTTTCGCTCTCGCAATGACGGAGGTGCGACTGACTATCGAACCCGTCTTGGTTGAACGCTTCCGCGCCGATCTCGACGCGCTGATCGAACCGTCCAGGCGCATCGGCCTCGCCGTCTCGGGCGGTCCTGACAGCATGGCTCTATTGCTGCTGGCTGCGGCGGCTCGTCCCGGCCAGGTCGAAGCTGCGACCGTCGATCACCTGCTTCGGGATGGAAGCCACGAAGAGGCCGAGATGGTCGCCCGCGCCAGCGCCCAAATTGGCGTGCCGCACACGATCCTCAAGGCGCGCTGGGACGACAGGCCCGATACAGCGATCCAGGAAAAAGCGCGGCGTGAACGCTACCGCCTGCTCGGTTTCTGGGTTGAAGAGCGCGGCCTCGATGCCCTTGTGACTGGCCATCACGTCGACGATCAGGCGGAAACGGTCCTGATGCGCCTCGCTCGAGGGTCGGGGGTGCGCGGGCTGGCGGGAATGCACCGCTGCTCGGTTGCCGTCGGGACGAAGGTGAAATTGCTCCGCCCCCTGCTGGGTTGGCGCCGCCCTGAACTTGAGGAGATCTGCGCGGCGGCCGGAATCGAAGCGTCAGCGGACCCGAGCAACGAGGACCGCAAATATGAGCGGGTCCGCGTCAGGCGCGGGCTTCGAGAGGCCGATTGGCTGGACGCCGCGGCCATCGCGCGCAGCGCCGCTAACCTCGCCGAAGCGGATGCAGCGCTGGACTGGGCGATGCAGGCTGAATGGAAGCATGGCGTCCGGGAAAAGCGGGATTCGATCACCTACCGGCCCAGTGACGTTCCCCGCGAAATCCTCCGTCGCATCGCTGCTAGGGCGGTCCGTCATCTCACCACCGAGGGCGATGCACACTTAAGAGGGCCGGAGCTCGATCGGCTGCTTACGACATTGATTGACGGCGGCACCTCGACGCTCCGTGGCGTCCTCTGTCGCGGCGGCGCCGAATGGCAATTCTCGCGGGCGCCGGAACGCCGTTAGGATCCCTGCGCCAACTTCTGCCGGGCTGCGTAACCCATCAGGCGGTCCGCCACCGATTGCTGAAGCGCGGGATCGTCCGGATCGACCTTCGCCTGCGGTCCTGAGGAAATTGCTTCGAATTCGCGGGCCAGGTCCAGCAGCATCTCGCGCGTGGGCCCATGGGTGGTCCACGCAGCCTCGACGCGGCAGATCCGCGCCCATTCGCTGGCGTCGTTCGTTTGCACGCTTGAGTCATATAGGCGACGCAACTCCGGCGCTATGACGTGCATTAGCGGTTTGATACGGGCTTTGGCCCATGTCGCTGGGTATACGCACCGTACCACGTCGGGGGGATTTCACTGAGTTGGGTGGGCTTCATTTCGGGACGGACGTTCACCCGTTCCTAAGGCTCGGATTGTTATTGGGTCGAATGCGCCTATTTTAAAGCGGAGGGCTTTTCGCCCTGAAAGTGGAGCGATGAACGACAAGGAAAAGAAGCCGGGCAACCCTTGGACCAAGAGCCTGCTGATCTGGGCGGGCGTCTTGTTCGCGCTCGTGATTTTCGTCCAGATGATCGATGGTGGCTCGCGTACCCAGGCCGGTCAGGCGATCGCTTATTCCGAGTTCGTTCGGCAGGTCGATGAAGGTAATGTCCGCAGCGTCACCATCGCCAGTGGCGGTACCGGCAACAGCGCCATCGCGGGCAAGCTTTCGAGCGGCGAGGACTTCCATACGGTCGCGCCGGGCGATGCCAACGTATCCGACAAGCTGATCGCCAAGGGCGTCGCGGTCCAGGTCAAGGCCGAAGAGCAGTCGAGCATCTGGCTCTACATGCTCTACAATTCGCTGCCGTTCCTGCTCATCCTCGGCATCAGCTTCTTCGTCATGCGCCAGATGCAGAAGAATGCCGGCTCCGGCGCGATGGGCTTCGGCAAGAGCCGCGCCCGCATGCTGACCGAGAAGCAGGGTCGCGTGACCTTTGCTGACGTTGCCGGCATCGACGAAGCCCGCGAGGAGCTTCAGGAGATCGTCGAATACCTCAAGGACCCCGGCAAGTTCGCGCGCCTGGGCGGCAAGATCCCCAAGGGCGCGCTGCTGGTCGGCCCTCCGGGCACCGGCAAGACGCTTCTGGCCCGCGCCATCGCGGGTGAAGCTGGCGTCCCATTCTTCACAATTTCGGGCTCGGATTTCGTCGAGATGTTCGTCGGTGTCGGCGCCAGCCGCGTCCGCGACATGTTCGACCAAGCCAAGAAATCGGCGCCGTGCATTGTCTTCATCGACGAAATCGACGCGGTCGGCCGCCATCGCGGCGCCGGCCTCGGCAACGGCAACGACGAGCGTGAGCAGACGCTCAACCAGCTGTTGGTCGAGATGGACGGCTTCGAAGCGAACGAAGGCATTATCATCGTCGCCGCGACCAACCGTCCGGACGTGCTCGACCCGGCGCTGCTGCGCCCGGGCCGGTTCGACCGCCAGGTGGTCGTGCCGCGGCCCGACATCGATGGCCGCGAGAAGATCCTCGAAGTCCACATGAAGAAGGTGCCGCTGGCGCCCGACGTCGACGCTCGCGTGATCGCCCGCGGCACGCCTGGTTTCTCGGGTGCCGACCTCGCCAATCTCGTGAACGAGGCGGCGCTGCTGGCCGCACGCAAGGGCAAGCGCCTGGTCGCGATGCAGGAGTTCGAGGAGGCCAAGGACAAGGTGCTGATGGGCACCGAGCGCAAGTCCATGGTCATGACCGAGGACGAGAAGCGCATGACCGCCTACCACGAGGCCGGTCACGCCGTCGTCGCGCTCCATGAGCCGGCTTCGGACCCAATCCACAAGGCGACGATCATCCCGCGCGGCCGTGCCCTCGGCATGGTGATGCGCCTGCCGGAGCGGGACAGCTACAGCTATCACCGCGACAAGATGTACGCGAACCTGGCGGTCGCGATGGGCGGCCGCGTCGCCGAGGAAGTCATCTTCGGCTACGACAAGGTGTCTTCGGGCGCCTCCTCGGACATCCAGTATGCGACGCAGCTCGCTCGCGACATGGTGACTCGCTGGGGCATGTCCGATGCGCTTGGCCCTCTGCAGTACGCCGAGCCCGAAGAAGAAGTGTTCCTCGGCTATTCGGTCAACCGTCAGCGGCAGATGTCGAATGAGACCGCGCAGGCGATCGACAAGGAAATCCGCAAGGTCGTCGAGGAAGGCTACACGCGGGCCAAGCATCTGCTCGACGAGCATCGCCAGCAGCTCGAGACGCTCGCCCAGGCGCTCCTCGAATATGAGACGCTGTCGGGCGACGAGATCAAGAAGGTTCTGGCGGGCGAGAGCATCGACCGTGGCGGCGCGAAGGGCCCGGCCATTCCGGCTGCCGGCTCATCGATCCCGAAGGCCAAGCGGCCCAAGGCCGGCACCATCGGCGGACCGGCCGCGGCGGGCGCTTAACTTCGCACTTTTTGCGCCTGACCTCGTGACTTTAGTGAAGTTAACGGGGTCAGGCGTTAGGAAGAACCGATCGCGACGGCCGTCACGCCGAACAGCGCGACCGCGATAAAGGCGAACGTGACCAGCGCCATCGTCCGGAGGATCGCGCTCCAGCGGCCGAGCTGGTAGCTCTGCTTCAGGTGCCGGTACATGTGAAACGGCGGCACGAAGAACAGCAGTCCTGCAAGACCGCTCCATCCGATCGCGATCAGGCCGCCGGCCAGGATCACCAGCATCATCATGAACGACAATGAGTAGGTGACGAAGACCGCGTGGTCGTACGTGTTGTACCGCCGCCGGAACGGAAACAGCAGCCACATGAAGGGCACCGAAAAGGGGATCAGCAGCCAGCTGTATTTTGACGCGGCGTCCTGAACCTTCATCGACACGAGGTCGGGATTATCCCGCGCGTTCTGGATGAAAGGCTTGATCCAGCTTGGTGTCTCGTCCCCGGCATCTGTCGTAACGATGCCCTTGCCGTTGAGGACGTTCTGGGTCTCGGTCATATCCTGGACGCGCTTGGCGATGCGGCGGTCGAGGTCGTCGACCGGCTTGCCCGCGGCGACCGTCAGCTTCCTTTT
>JAFBAM010000204.1 GCA_019247755.1 Sphingomonas sp. | reverse complement strand
TTGTCTGGTGCGAAGTCGCACATCTCCACCATCTCGACGCCGTATTTGGTCGCCTGATCGCGGCAGTGCCCGTTGAGCGTCCGGATGCCGACCTGCACCAACCTGTTCGCGAGGCCGCGCTCCATGATCCTGGCGAAGGGCGAAGCGTGGCTCAGAGGATCGCCTTCGAAATCGGCGTATAGATCGGGATGTGCATCGAAGTGCAGGATGTTGATCGGGCCATGTTCTGCGGCGAGACCGGCGACGATCGGGAAGGTGACCATGTGATCGCCACCGATGAAGATCGGGACTGAACCGGCGCGCGTCGCATCGCGCGCTGCCATCGAAATTAAAGCGGGATCCCGTTCCCCTTCGTCTAGGGGGATATCGCCGAGGTCCTCGATGATGAGCTCGGCGCCGAGCTCCAGCCCTGCCTCGGTCGCCATGTTGCTATGGTCCGAGGACAAGGCTTTGCGGATCGCGCCCGGAGCCTGCGCCGCGCCCCGAAGGAAGGATGAATGGCTGTCGGTCGGCAGGCCGATCAGCCTGATTGTCGCGCGCGGTTCCGGCATTGTCGGTGGCCACTGTTGCACGCCCGGCGGCAATCGGCCAGCAGGCGCGTCCCATGTTCGATTCCATGGCCCATGACGGCGTGAAGCGCCCGGGCACGCGCGAGATGACGTTCATGCTCGCGGGGCTGATGGCGCTCAACGCGTTCGCGATCGATTCGATGATTCCGGCGCTGGCCGACATCGGGCGGTCGCTCCACGTCGCTCGGGAGAACGACCAGCAGCTGGTGGTCATCGCTTACTTCCTGGGGTTCGCGTCGACGCAGCTGGTGTGGGGTCCGCTCGCCGACCGGTTCGGGCGCAAGCCGGTGCTGGGCGTGGGCGTAATCCTCTATGGACTGTTCGCGTTATTGTGCGCTGCGGCGGGCAGCTTTCCGCTGCTGATCGCGGGTCGAGCGGCGATGGGCGCGTCGGCGGCAGTAACGCGGGTTCTGGTCGTCGCGATGGTGCGCGACCTGTTCGAGGCCGAAGCCATGGCCCGGGTCATGAGCCTGGTGTTCATGACCTTCATGCTGGTCCCAGTGCTGGCGCCCAACATCGGACAGCTGATCCTGCTGTTCGCGCCGTGGCGAGCGATCTTCATCGCCATCGCGATCTACGCGCTGGTGATGCTGAGCTGGTCGTGGGCAAGGCTGCCCGAGACCCTGCATCCCGAGTTCCGCCGTCCGCTGGAATGGAGCGGCACGTTCCGGGCGATCGGCGCGACGCTGAGGGAGCGGCAATCGCTGGGCTACACGCTAGCCACCACCGTCAGCTTTTCGGGCCTGATCGCCTACATCAGCTCAATCCAGCAGATTGTGTTCGATGCTTTCCACGCGGGGAAGTATATCGGCCTGGTCTTCGCCTCGATCGCGGCGCCGATGGCGCTGGCATCGTGGCTCAACTCCCGCGTCGTCGGACGGTTTGGCCTGAGGCGAGTCGGACACAGCGCTGCCCTGGCTTTTGCAATTGTTACGGCCGTCCATGCCGGCGTCGCTCTGGCCGGATTAGAGTCACTACCGGTGTTCATCTGCTTGCAGGCGCTGACCATGGCCTGCTTCGCCTTCACCTCGTCGAACCTCGGAACGCTGGCGATGGAGCATATGGCGCCGATCGCGGGGACGGCTTCGTCGGTCCAGGGCGTGATCGGCACCGTCGGCGCCGCGCTGATCGGCTTTGCCATCGGCCAGCAGTTCAACGGTACTGCCGTGCCCTTCGTGGTCGGGACCGCTCTATGTGCGACCGGCGGGTTCCTGATCATCGCCCTGACCGAGCCGAAACGGCTGTTCGCGCCGATCGAGGCGGATCCGGAGGAGCTGGAGGCCGCGCGGGAATCGACCGCAATTCCCGAAGACCTAGCCTAGTCAAAGGGCAGCGGGCGGAGCCGAGAGTGGAGCATCCGCCCGCCGCTGGGGAGCTCAATTATTCTGCGAGTTCGTCCTCGGGCCCGGCGCCGACCATCAGCGCCTCGCCCACTTCCTCGGTCTTGCCACGGATCGCATTCTCGATGCGGCGGGCAACGTCGGGATTTTCCTTGAGATAGACTTTGGCGTTTTCGCGGCCCTGGCCGATGCGGACGCTGTCGTAGCTGAACCAGGCGCCCGATTTCTCGACCAGCCCAGCCTTGACGCCGAGATCGAGGATCTCACCGACCTTGGAGACGCCCTCGCCGTACATGATGTCGAACTCGACCTGCTTGAACGGCGGCGCGACCTTGTTCTTGACGACCTTCACGCGGGTAGTGTTGCCGACGATATCGTCGCGGTCCTTGATCTGGCCGGTGCGGCGGATGTCGAGGCGGACCGACGCGTAGAATTTCAGCGCGTTGCCGCCGGTCGTCGTCTCCGGATTGCCGTACATGACGCCGATCTTCATCCGGACCTGGTTGATGAAGATGACCATGGTGCGCGAGCGGCTGATCGAGCCGGTGAGCTTGCGCAGCGCCTGGCTCATCAGCCGGGCCTGGAGGCCGACGTGGCTGTCGCCCATCTCACCCTCGATCTCGGCGCGCGGAACCAAGGCAGCGACCGAGTCCACCACCAGCACGTCGATGGCGTTCGAGCGGACGAGCGTGTCGACAATCTCGAGCGCCTGCTCGCCAGTGTCGGGCTGCGACACGATCAGTTCGTCAATGTCGACGCCCAGCTTCTTGGCATAGACCGGGTCGAGCGCATGCTCGGCGTCCACGAAGGCAGCCGTGCCGCCATTGCGCTGCGCTTCCGCGATCGCGTGCAGCGCGAGCGTCGTCTTGCCCGAGCTCTCCGGCCCGTAAATCTCGATGATGCGGCCGCGCGGCAGGCCGCCGACGCCGAGCGCGATGTCGAGGCCGAGGCTGCCGGTCGAGATCGTCTCGATCTCGATCTTCTCGCGGCTGCCGAGCTTCATCGCCGAGCCCTTGCCGAAGGCGCGGTCGATCTGGGCGAGCGCCGCTTCGAGGGCCTTCTGACGATCCGTGCCTGACATATTCAAGGTGCTGTTTTCCAGTGCGTTACCGATGACCTTGAGCTGCGCTGCCATGTTCCCTGCCTCCGTTCAACCGCCAAACGCCGGTTTGTTTTGGGGCGGCCGAGCCCCGCCTGTGGAAAAGCGTTCGTATCCTATTTGTTCGGTGAGAACAATAGGGGAACATTGTCTTTAATTTCACTAATTTCTCGTGCTTCGCGCGTTTTTTCGTGAAGTTAGAGGCGGCGGATTCGGGGCGGGTTCCGTTCGCTCATCGGCCTGGCTCGTTCCGCCTCGATTCGGTCGAGGATCGCCTGATGCTCGGCCCAGATCACGGCGGCGCGGCGCTTCTCCTCGTCCTGCTTTGCGCGCAGCTCCCTGAGCTGGATCCGGTACTTGCGACGCGAAACCGCCTGCTCGCGCCGCTCGACGACCGATCG
>JAFBAM010000186.1 GCA_019247755.1 Sphingomonas sp. | reverse complement strand
CCACTTCGTAGACGTGCTCGCCTTGCAGCGATCCGGGAATCGCGGCGATGCGCGCGAGCAGCTGCCGGTCGAGGATGAAATTCTGCCCGAGGGCCTTGCTGGCACTGAGGCCATGACGCGCAATGACATCGCGCAGGGGCTCGACGGGCAAACTCAAACGTCGGCGCGCTGGGCTGCGGCTTCGGCGGCCATGCGGATTGCCGCCGCCATTGGCCGCGGGTCGGCACGGTCCTGGCCGGCAATGTCGAAGGCGGTGCCGTGATCTGGCGCGGTGCGAACGATCGGCAGGCCGAGCGTCACGTTGACCGCTTCCTCGAAATGGAGCGCCTTGATCGGGATTAGCGCCTGGTCGTGATACATGCAGAGTGCGGCGTCATATTCGGCGCGCGCCCGTGTGTGGAACATGGTGTCGGCGGGATGAGGCCCCGTGACCCGCCAACCCTCGGCGGCGAGCGACGCTATAGCCGGCGCGATGATCTCGACTTCCTCATTGCCGAGTTGGCCGCCTTCCCCCGAGTGCGGATTGAGGCCGGAGACTGCGAGACGGGGCTCGGCAATTCCGAAGGTGCGCTGAAGGCCCCTCAGGGCAGCTCGGCCACGAGCTTCGATAAGGCCCGTTGTCAGCCTACTCGAAACTTCACTCAGGGGGAGGTGGGTCGTGACGGGAATGGTGCGGAGCGTCGGTCCCGCGAGCATCATCACCACATTTTCGGACGCGACCCCGCATCGCTCGGCAACGAACTCGGTCTGGCCCGGATGCTGGAAGCCAATCGCGTAAAGCTGTTCCTTCGAGACCGGTCCCGTAACGACCCCTGACGCCGATCCGGATCGAGCCAGCCCGACAGCAATCTCAAGCGAATCGAGCGACGTGTGAGCGCCCATGACGCTGGGATGCCCAGGGACGTCGGCTTGCGGAACGTTGAGCTGAATGACCGGAAGGCCGTGATCGAATGCGGCGTCCGCCTGGCGGGGATCGTCGACGACTTCGATTGGTCCGTCCCAAACTGCCGCAATCGAGCGCGGGTCACCGATCGCGACAAATGAGGGAAGGGCGAACGAATCACGGTTGTCCCAGCATTTGGCGATCACTTCCGGCCCGATCCCGGCAGGATCGCCGAGCGATACGGCAAGCGGATTCATTGGCGCGCGAGCCATCGGCAGCGGCCCTAGACGAAATGTCCGATTAGCGGAACTCGATCACCGCATCGCGGCGAAGGTCGCGCAGGTAGCGACGAGCGCGCGAATTGACTCGCTCTTCGTTGAGCTGGTTGTAGACGTCATCATAGCTCGGCGCGGAAGTGTCGGCCTCGTCGCGGCCGCAGATCACAAGCACGCGGACGCCTTCCTCAAGCGAACCGAACGGCTGTGTCGCCTGGCCGACCTGCATCGGCACCATCAGCCGCTGAAGCGCGGCGGGAAGGTCGCGCATCTTGACGCCATCGCTGGTCACGACTTCACCGTGGAAGTCGGTCGCGATCTTCTCCGCGCCACCGCAACCGCCAATCGTCTTCGCGGCTTCGGCGAAACGCGACACGATCGGCTCTGCTGTCGTCCTCGACGTGCCTTTCGGGAAGGCAATCGAAATTTGTTTCAGGCTGAGGACTGCATCGCGTGGGTCGGCAGTGAGGATCTTGCGCGTGTCCTGGACCGCGATGATCGAGAAGCCGCCCGGAACCGGGATTGGATTGCTGATCGAGCCATTCGGCATTTCGCGAAGGACCGTCGCCAACTGGGCCGGCAGCTGTTCCGGCCGCACCCAGCCCAGGTCGCCTCCGACCGCCGCGGTCGAGGCTTCCGAATATTGGCGGGCGTAGCCTGCGAAGGATGCTCCCTGGCGCAGCTGGGCGAGGATCTTGTTGGCGTTGTCCAGCACCTGCGCCTGTGACGCTGGTGTGGCAGAAAGGTAGATCTCGCCGACCCGATATTCCTCGGTGCCCTTCGACGCGTTCATCTTGTCGAGAACCGCCTTGACCTCGTCGTCACCGACACTGACGCCGCTCTCGATCTTCGCGCGCTGCAGGCGTTGCCACGCGATTTCGCCTTCAATCTGGCGACGAAGCGTCTTGATGCTGGATCCGTTCTGCTCAAGGTATCCGGCGAGCGTTGCGGGCGTGCGTTTCACGTTCTCCGCGACCCGCTGGACGGTCTTGTCGATATCCGACTGCTTGATATCGATCTTTTCCTGCTTGGCAGCCTGGATCTGGAGGGTCTCGTCGATCAGGTTCCGAAGGACCTGCTCGCTCAGGCGCTGACGCTCCTCGTCCGGAATT
>JAFBAM010000180.1 GCA_019247755.1 Sphingomonas sp. | reverse complement strand
GGCGATCGGGTCGTCGACGCAATAGACCATCGGCTCGAAGCCCTCCTTCACAAGGGTCTCGGTCGCCAGCAGAGTCTCGCGCATGTCGGGATAAAGGGTTTTCGCTTCGCCCAGCACTTCCAACTTCACGAGGTTCCAGCCGCCCGCCTCTCGCGCCAGCCGAAGCGTCCGGATCGCTTCCTCCGCGGTGAAGCAGCCCGCGGTGTTTGGCAGGTACGTAATTTTTTCGGGATCGATGAAATCGGTGAGCCTGGGCTGGTTCGGGTCAGAGATGTTTACTCGCCGCACGGCAACGGTAACGATCTCCGCGCCCGACGATTCGACCGCCGCCGCATTTTCTTCCAGGCTCTTATACTTGCCGGTGCCCACGATCAGCCGCGAGCTGAACGTGCGTCCCGCGACCGTCCAGGTGTCGGCCTTGATGTCCTGCTGCGCAGTCACTCAGCCGCCTCCAACGAAATGCACGATTTCCAGGCGATCGCCTTCTTGGACGCGAACCTCATCGAACGTCCCACGCGGGACGATCTCCAGGTTGCGCTCGACGGCGACCTTGCGGGGATCCAGCCCCAGCTCGTGGAGCATGTCGGCGAGGCTGACCCCGACCGTCACGTGGCGGAGGTCACCGTTCAGATGAATCGCGATGCTTTCCTTAAGCTCCATCAGGCGTCGCAATAGGACCTGGCCACTCCTCAGCCAAGTGCGCTTCAGGGTGGACGAAGCGCGCATCGTCTGACAGATGACCCGCCAAACGCAGTTACGGGAAGACCAATGCCCCAATCCAAGGACGCCGGCCCGGGTGAGAAAGGTGCCATGCGCATCGACACCAAGCTGGTGCGGGAGCTCGCCGAGCTCCTCGCCGAAAACGAACTAACCGAGATCGAGGTCGCCGACGGTGATCGCCGTATCAAGGTCGCGCGCGAAGGTGCACCGGTCATCGGCACGGCGCCTGTCGCAGCAGCCGCGCCCGTGCTCACCGCGCCGCCGATGCACGCCAAGGAAGATGTGGGCGGCGCCGAAGCCGCTTCGGAGGAAGTCACCGGAACCCCCATCAAATCCCCGATGGTCGGAACCGCCTACCTGTCACCCGAACCGGGAGCAGCCTCCTTCATCGAGGTAGGGAAGCCGGTGAAGGCCGGCGACACCTTGTGCATCATCGAGGCGATGAAGGTCATGAACCCCATCACCGCGCCGGCCGGCGGGGTGATCAAGAAGATCATGGTGGCCGATGCCCAACCCGTCGAGTTCGATCAGCCGCTGGTGATCATCGGCTGATGGCCATCCAAAAGCTGCTGATCGCCAACCGCGGCGAGATCGCGCTCAGAATCCATCGCGCCTGCCACGAAATGGGCATCAAGACCGTCGCGGTCCATTCGACGGCGGATGCTGACGCGATGCACGTTCGCCTTGCCGACGAGACGGTTTGCATCGGTCCGCCGCCGGCGACAGATTCCTACCTCAACATCCCGAACATCATTTCGGCGGCCGAGATCGTCCACGCCGATGCGATCCATCCCGGCTACGGCTTCCTCTCCGAGAACGCGCAGTTCGCGGAGATCGTCGAGAGCCACAACATCATCTGGGTGGGACCCAAGCCGGAGCACATCCGGACGATGGGCGACAAGATCGAGGCCAAGCGCACCGCGGCCAAGCTCGGCCTGCCGCTCGTACCCGGTTCCGATGGCGCCATTGCCAGCGTCGCCCAGGCGAAGAAGCTAGCCGCGGAAATAGGCTATCCGGTGCTGATCAAGGCTGCATCCGGTGGCGGCGGTCGCGGAATGAAAGTCGTTCCCGACGAGGACCAGCTCGAAAGCCTCATGAGCCAGGCGGCGGCCGAGGCGCGCTCCGCTTTCGGTGACGACACCGTCTACATGGAGAAGTATCTCGCCGACCCGCGCCACATCGAGTTCCAGGTCTTCGGCGACGGCAATGGCAATGCGATCCATCTAGGCGAGCGCGACTGCTCGCTTCAGCGCCGCCACCAGAAGGTGCTGGAAGAAGCGCCCTCGCCGATCATCTCCAAGAAAGAGCGGCATCGCATGGGCGAGATCGTCCGCAACGCGATGGCCGAGATGGGTTATCGCGGGGCGGGTACGATCGAGTTTTTGTACGAAAACGGCGAATTCTACTTCATCGAGATGAACACCCGGCTGCAGGTCGAACATCCCGTGACCGAGATGATCACCGGCATGGACCTCGTGCGCGAGCAGATCCGCGTCGCATCCGGCGAAGGCTTGTCCTGCAACCAGGATCAGGTGCACATGCATGGTCACGCGATCGAATGCCGCATCAACGCAGAGGACCCGGAGACCTTCGCGCCTTCACCCGGTCTCGTGAAGAATTACGTCGCGCCGGGCGGCATGCACGTACGCGTCGATAGCGGCCTCTACACCGGCTATAAGGTCCCGCCTTATTACGACAGCATGATCGGTAAGCTGATTGTCTACGGCTCCAATCGTCAAAGCTGCATCCGCCGTCTGAAGCGTGCGCTTGAGGAGTTCGTGGTCGAGGGAATGAAGACGACGGTGCCCCTCCACCAGAAGTTGGTCCGCGATCCCGAGTTCCTCGAAGGCGCTTACACGATCAAGTGGCTCGAGCAGTGGCTTGCCAAAGAGCACGAGCGGTCGACAGAAACGGTCTGAAGGGCTTCCTCAGCCGCGCACTTTTTCATCCAGTGAAGTTTCGATTCGGTCCGCCACCTCGGCGATGCGGAACGGCTTTTTCAGGACAGTCTCGTCTGACAGCTCTTCGCCGAACGTCTGAACATCAGCATAGCCGCTCGAAAAGAGGATCGGCATGGCCGGGTCGATGACCCTCGCCCGCCGCGCCAGTTCGACGCCGTTCATGCCCGGCATCGCAACGTCGGTAATCAGCAAGTCAAAGCGCTCGCTGCCGAGCTTGCGAAGCGCATCTTCGGCCCTTCCGACCGCGACAACCTTGTAGCCGATCTCCTTGATCGTATCGGATGTGACGGTGCGCACCTCTTCGTCGTCGTCCACAACCAGGATCTTCGCGCGGCGCTCACGGTGCCCCTCGACGCGGCCGACGATTTCCTGCGCGACCTGCTCATGCGTTCGCGGCAGGTAAATCGCGACGGTCG
>JAFBAM010000138.1 GCA_019247755.1 Sphingomonas sp. | reverse complement strand
ACTGGTCGAATAGCTTTGAGTTCGGCCGGGCAACCCTCACCGGGACGGTGAACTACGTTAGCGGTTACAAGATGACCGCCGAAGACCAGAACGGGCCGGGGACGGCGAACGATTGTTCGACGAACCTCTACGATCCGGGCTTCGCCTGCAAGACGAAGAGCTTCACCTGGGTCGATCTCGTCGGCAGCTACAAGCTGACGGACGCGATCACGATCTACGGCAACGTGTTGAACCTGTTCGATGCCAAGGCGCCGATCAACCCGGCGAACTATGCGGCCGCGAACTACAACCCGACCTACACCCAGATGGGCGCGGTCGGTCGGTTCTTCCGCGCCGGCGTGAACTTCAGCTTCCGTCCGAAGGAGCATCTGGCTCCGGTCGAGCCGGTGGTGGCGCCTCCGCCTCCGCCGCCCGCTCCGGCGACCCAGACCTGCCCGGACGGCACGGTGGTCGAAGCCACGGCAACCTGCCCGGCTCCGCCGCCGCCGCCTCCGCCGCCGCCGGCGACCAAGGGCGAGCGGGGCTAAGCCCGTGATCGGCTAAAAGGGGGAGGGCGGCGTTCGCGCCGCCCTTTTTCTTTTCGACGAACGGAAGGCGTGCGCGGTTGACTGCGCGGCCTTCAGCCGTGAGGAACGGCGTTCGCCTTCCTTGAGGAGTTTTTATGCTGTTCTTTGTTGCTTCAGCGTTGCTTGCATCGGCCGAGCCTACCGCTGCTCCGGTTCAGGCGCCAGCGCCTGCGCCCGCGGCCAAGCCGAAGAAGATCTGTCACACGGAGGAAGCCGTGATCGGCTCAATCACCTCAAAGCGGGTTTGCTTCACGGTGCCCCAAGCGGCGCCAGCGCCCGTGCAGCAGCCGGCCCAGGACGCGGCCCGCGACAAGCCAGAGCAGGCCTCATCGGCGAGCGGCGGCAACAACTAAGCCGCTTCCCGCTGCTCCCCCGCTGGGCTGAGCACCAGCTGACCATCGCCCTCATCCACCCTGACGGTCGAACCGTCGACGATCTCGCCGGCGAGGATCTTGTCCGCTAGCGGGTCCTGCAAATATTTCTGCACCGCGCGCTTCAGCGGACGCGCGCCGTACACCGGATCGTAGCCCACGCGGCCGAGCCAGGCCCGTGCCGCATCCGTAAGATCCAGCTTGATCTTCCGGTCGTTGAGCAGCTTCTGGAGCCTCGCCACCTGGATATCGACGATCGGACCCATGTGGCCCGCGCTCAGGCGGTGGAACAGGATGATCTCATCGAGCCTGTTCAGGAACTCGGGCCGGAAATGGGCGCGTACCACTTCCATCACTTGCGGTTCGGCCTTTGCGACATCCTCGTCCTCCCCGAGTTGCGCGAGATATTGGGAGCCAAGGTTCGAGGTCAGGATGATGATCGTATTGGTGAAGTCGACGGTACGCCCCTGGCCGTCAGTCAGGCGGCCGTCGTCGAGCACCTGCAGAAGCACGTTGAAAACGTCGCCATGCGCCTTCTCGACCTCGTCGAACAGCACGACCTGATAGGGTCGTCTACGAACCGCTTCGGTTAGAACGCCACCTTCTTCATAACCAACATAGCCCGGCGGCGCGCCGATCAGGCGAGCGACCGCATGCTTCTCCATGAACTCGCTCATGTCGATGCGCACCATCGCCGACGAATCGTCGAACAGGAATTCGGCGAGAGCCTTGGTCAGCTCCGTCTTCCCGACGCCCGTGGGCCCAAGGAACAGGAACGAGCCCAGCGGCCGATGCGGATCCTGCAGCCCGGCCCGCGCGCGGCGGACGGCGGCGGAGACAGCCTTCACGGCATCTTCCTGGCCGATGACGCGGGCGCCGATCGTCGCCTCCATCTGGAGTAACTTTTCGCGCTCGCCCTCCATCATTCGCTCGACTGGAATTCCGGTCCAGCGGCTGACCACGGCGGCGATGTCCTGGTCGGTCACTTCCTCGCGCAGCATCGCGCCGTGCGAAGCGGCCTGTGCGTCAGCGAGCTGCTTCTCAAGCTGCGGAATGCGCCCGTATTGAAGCTCGCCGGCTTTCGCGAGATCGCCATTCCGCTGCGCCTGTTCGAGCTCGAGCCGCGCGGCGTCCAGCTGCTCCTTGATCTTGGCCTCGCCTGCGATCTTTTCCTTCTCGGCCTGCCAGCGCGTCGTCAGCTCCGCCGACTGCTGCTCAAGGTTCGCGAGCTCCTCCTCGAGTTTGCCGAGCCGGTCCTTCGACGCCTTGTCCTGCTCTTTCTTCAGCGCCTCGCGCTCGATCTTTAGCTGGATGATGCGGCGGTCGAGATTCTCGATCTCCTCAGGCTTGGACTCGACTTCCATCCGGATCCGGCTGGCGGCCTCATCCATCAGGTCGATCGCCTTGTCCGGCAGGAAGCGGTCGGTGATGTAGCGGTTGCCGAGAGTCGCCGCGGCCACGATCGCGCCATCGGTGATCCGCACGCCGTGGTGGAGCTCGTACTTCTCCTTGAGGCCGCGCAGGATCGAGATGGTGTCGGGAACGCTCGGTTCTCCGACGAATACGGGCTGGAAACGCCGCTCGAGCGCGGCATCCTTTTCGATATATTTGCGATATTCGTCGAGCGTCGTCGCGCCGATGCAGTGCAGCTCGCCACGGGCGAGTGCGGGCTTCAGCAGATTGCCCGCGTCCATCGCGCCTTCGGCTTTTCCGGCGCCGACGAGCGTGTGCATTTCGTCGATGAAGAGGATGATGTCGCCCGCGGCCTGCCGGACTTCGTCGAGCACGCCCTTAAGCCGCTCTTCGAACTCGCCACGATATTTCGCTCCCGCAATCAGCGCGCCCATGTCGAGGGAGAGGAGGCGCTTGTCCTTGATGCCGTCGGGGACGTCGCCGTTGGTGATGCGAAGCGCCAGGCCCTCGGCGATCGCGGTCTTGCCGACACCCGGCTCGCCGATCAGCACTGGATTGTTCTTGGTACGGCGTGCCAGCACCTGGATGGTGCGGCGGATCTCCTCATCGCGGCCGATGACCGGGTCGAGCTTGCCCTCGCGCGCCGCCTCGGTGAGGTCGCGCGCATATTTCTTCAGGGCATCGTAGCGGTCCTCGGCGCCCTGCGTATCGGCGGTGCGCCCACCGCGAAGCTGCTCGATCGCGGCGTTCAAATTCTGCGGGGTGAGGCCGGCTCTCGACAGCGCGTCACCTGCTTCGGTGCCCTTGGCGAGCGCCATAGCCAGCAGGATGCGCTCGACAGTGACATAGCTGTCTCCGGCCTTCTTCGCGACCTGCTCGGCCTGGTCGAGGATCCGGATCGTATCGCCATCCATTGCCGGAGCTTGCGTGGCGCCGCTGCCCGTCACCGTCGGGATCTTGGCGACCAAGGCGTCGACTTCGCGCTTCGCCGCCTTCGAGTCACCGCCCGCGGCCTGGATCAGCCCAGCCGCCATGCCCTGCTCGTCGTCGAGCAATGCCTTCAGCAGATGCGCCGGCGCAATGCGCTGGTGATGCTCGCGAACCGCGATCGTCTGGGCGGCCTGGAGGAATCCCCGCGCGCGGTCGGTCAGCTTTTCAAAGTCCATTCAATCATACCCCTCGTGCTTGGGGACGATATTGGTGTTGCGCATTAGCGACACAATGGGTGGTCTGCGCAACTCTTAGCTGTGCGGCTGTCCGCGTTCGGTCTTGGGCAGCGTTTGCGGAGCGGGTGGCGGCGGAAGCTGCGGCGGCGGCGTAGCGGTTGGCGTCGTCGTCGCAGGAATCGGCTGGCCAATCGACGCAGCATCTTCCGGGTGAACGATCGGCGGGCATTCCGCCGCGACCGCCGGGTCCATGTTCCAGCGGCGATATTTGGTGCTGTCGACGTGAAACCGCATGTAGGCATAGAAGCCGAGGCCAGCGCGATAAGCTTCGCCGTGCGCGGAATGGTCAACGCAGAGCGTTCGCATCATCGCCTCACGCGTGATCGGCTTTAAAGGCACCATGTCGATCGCCGAATAGAGCTTGTGCGCGCTCTCCGGCGCTCCACCAGCGCAGACGTTGAGCGTCGGGTTACGATAGACGGAGACCGGTTCGACCGGCCCCAATGCGGGAATCACATA
>JAFBAM010000062.1 GCA_019247755.1 Sphingomonas sp. | reverse complement strand
CATCGTGCTAGCCGCCGGGCCAAAGCGTATTGCGATCGGTGGCGGCGTCGTGGGGCGCCAGCGGCACCTGCTTCGACGTATAGAAGCCAAGCTAGTCGAAAGCCTGAATGACTATGTCGAACTGCCTGGCGACGGCTCCTATGTGCGCCCGCCCGAGCTCGGCGATGACGCTGGACCGCTTGGCGCGATCGCGCTGGCGATGATGGTCAGGCCTTAGCCCCGATCAGCATTCGCGCGTTGCCGGTTACCGCGTGGCCGGCCGCGACGAGAAGGCATTCGCCCGCTTCCGCGACGTCGTCGCCGGATCGAACCTCGCCCTCGAGCGGTATCACCCAGCGCTGACGATCATGGAGCGCGTCGACGTAGGTATGGACCAAAGTGAATTGTGGACCGTCCACCAGAGTCTGCGCACAACTCTCCGAGACATGCTTGGCGAGGCCATCGGGATACCGGCCGACGTGTGCAACTGCGATCCCGTCATCGAGATGGAGCTCGCGCGGACGGCAGTAATCGTAGAGCCGGTAGGTGACGTCGACATTTTGCTGGAATTCCACCAGCGAGATTCCCGCCCCGATCGCGTGCACCGTACCAGCGGGGACGTAGAAAAAGTCTCCCGATTTTACGGGTCGCCAGTCCATCAATTGCTCGATCGAGCCGTCGAGGGCAGCCGCTCGGAGCTCATCGCTCGAAGCAGCGCGATTGAGGCCCAGTCCCAGCGTCGCGCCGGGCTCAGCCTCCAAGATGTACCAGCATTCGTTCTTGCCCTGCGGTAGTCCGCGATCGCGGGCTTGCTCGTCGTTTGGATGGACCTGGATCGACAGGCGTTCGCTGGTGAAAATGTATTTGGTCAACAGCGGCAAATCGCCGCCACCGGTGAACCAAACCTCGCCGATCCGATCGTCTGACGGGGCATCGAACATCGCGGGAAGTCGCGTCCGTCCCCACGGCTTCTCCACATATTGGCGACTAAACTTCACCGGATGCTTTTGAGGATAGGCCGAACTCGATTCAATATCATTGTGATCACGGCCTCCGTCGAGGTTCGCGGCCTGGACAATTGGTCTGATACGCCAACCTCATTTAGTGCACGCCAGAAGTAACGCAGATCCTGAGGGTAGAGACGCCGGCCAGGGCGGAGCACGTCGTTCAGCGCGAAAGCGACTTTGCCGCTTGCTGACCTTTTCACCGAAATCAGTGCAATCGGCTTGCCAGTCCAGATTGCGTCCGAGACCATGGAGACGCTTTCAGCCGTGACAAAAATGGTGTCGGCGGCGGCGAGCAGGCTGCCGAGGGTGGGGGTCTTGCCGGGTTCCGCGAGGACGGAGGGTACGCCGGACCCGTCCAAGGTGTGGGCGATCTGCCGGCGAAGTGCGACTGGCGTTCGCCGACTGGTCGTAACGAGTACTGACCCGCTATTGCTGCGGGCCTCTCCGATCATCGCGTCCAGTCGCTCGAGCAAGCGAGGCTGGTCGAGATTCCAGAAGAGCGTGGGGCCGCCGATGATCATCAGGCTCATTGAACCCGGAAGCTTCCGAAGACCTTCATCGTCATGATCGGCAGCGTTCGTGGCCGCGGGAGTCAGAGCGTAAGGAATACGCAACAGGTTGGGATGGTCTGGAATCGGGAACTGCTCGGTCGTGATCACCAGGCTGAAGTAACCCGGAGAAACGCGCGGAAACCCGACGTGGATCGCCTGCATCCGGCCTCGTGAGCGCTTGCGCAGTGCCCGAACTACCGCGACGCTTCGGTGGCCGGTCGAAATCGTCAGATCGGGCGGAGGTTCGGAAAGAATATTCCTACGTGATGCTCTGGTCAGACTGAGCAGGGAGGGGCCTAGCAATCGGGGCCCGAGGTGCCGCCAGCGATTGAAGGTCAATCGCTTCATTTCGAACGGCAGATCCAAGGCTTCCGCCAAGGCCATCACCTGGTCATTGTCCCCCGCGCGGGCGCCGAGCAGCGCCCAGATGCGGGGCGGTGCTTTAAGGCCTCTGCCGGGCATCTTCATCCCGGCCCCGAAGTAAGGACCGCACGACACCGGCTGCCCGATCCACCGTGTCTGAAACCTTGGACGCCACCGGGTGCTCGATGGTTCCGATCAGCTGCTTCTCGTGCAGCAGTCCCCAGAAGTTTCGGAAGTCGGGAAGCGTCCTTCGCCCAGTTGGCTTCTCCCACAGCGAATGGCTGAGTCTGCCGCGCAAGGAACGATCGATCGGGATCATCCCGACGGGCTTGCCGGACAGTACGGCCTCCGAAAGCATCGAAACGCTATCGGCCGTGACGTAAATCTCGTCGCTCTCGGCGAGCAGAACACCGAACGCGGGAAAGTCCTCGACGACCGCGCAGTACGGCCCGGCGACTAGCTGCTCAAGTAATCGCCGCGTCGTCTGGGTCGTGCGATTGCTGGTTACAACGATCAGGCTTCCGTTGGGTGTCTTGGCCTGGATCAAGTCGATCGCGTGCGCGATCGCGCGATGGTCGAGCCGCCAATGGCGCGCCGGCCCCCCGATGGCGACTAACCGTCGTGGCCTTGGGAATTTCGCGAGCCATTCGCGCTCCTCGAGGGTCGGGCGTGCAACTCGTCCTGGATTGCCGATGGGGAATGGCAGTTCGAGCAGGTTGGGGGCGGCCGGTCGTGGATATTGCGGGGTGGTTATCTGAAGGTCGAAGTCCTTTAGCGAGTCACGCGGATTTCCGATGTGGACCAGCTTTGCCCGACCGCCGCTTTGCTTGCGGATATGGCGCGCAACGGGCACGGCCCCGTAACCAACGCCGATCACCAAGTCCGGCCACGGTGGTGCGATCAACTGACGTGACGACGCGGCAACGATAGTCATGCCCGTACGCAGGAATGGAAGGCGCCGGGCCTGATTGAAATCGAGCTTCTTCGTTTCGAATGGGAATCCAAGGGCATTCGCCAGTGCCAGTAGCTGGTTGTTGTCGCCGGCACGGCTGCCCATCAACAGCCAGACCAACGGCGATTTCGAATTTAGACGGCGCCGTTCTGACCCGCGCGGGGCCGCGTCGTCAGGCAAGTGCGGCCTGTTGTCGAGTTGCCGGCCGTTGCGAACGCTGGGATTGGCGTTGTTCATTCCACCAGCAGCTAAACATCGCGATCGCATAAAGGATGCGACCGTGGTTTGCCTGGCCACGGCGGTGCTCCTCGAACAAAGAGTTGACCGCTCCGGCATCAAGAAAGCCTGCGTCGGCCGCACCCGACGACATCCAGGCGTCGTACGCGAAATCGCTGAAGCCCCCGACGAACCAATCGGCGAGCGGCATTTGGAAACCTAGCTTCCGGCCCTTAGTGGTCTCCGGTGAAAGCCACGGCTTCACGGCCTCGCGAAGCACATATTTGCCTGTGTTGCCGCGGAGCTTCAGCCCGGATGGCATTGTCAACGCCCAGTCGACGAAGTGATGCGACAGGAACGGCACTCGTGCTTCGAGCGAGTGCGCCATTGATGCGCGGTCCAACCGCTGGAGTAGCGATGCAGGCATGTGAACGGCGAGATCGCCGAGCATGAATTGCTCGATCTGCGACAATCCGAGCTGCGCTCCGTCGGGGAAGGCTGTTTGCGCGCGTGCTGCGAAATCGCCCTCGTGGCGACGCCTGAAATCCTCCGCGTATATCCGCCTCCGAGTTTTGGGAGGCGTGATCGTAACCGCTGCGAAGAATCGCTCGAAGCCGCTTTTCAGCCGCGCCCCGTCACGGAAACGCTCGGCATGCTGCAACAAATAATTGAGCTTTCTCGAGCGGAACGAGGTGCGGTCCAGAGGAAGAAGATCGCTTATACCTTTCACAACCGGTGCCCAACGACGCATCCGTTCCGCCCAGCGTTGCCGGTTGTACCCGAGGAAAAGTTCATCGCCGCCTTCGCCACAAAGCACGACCTTCACATGCTCTGCGGCGGTTCGCGACAAATACCATAATGGGATTGCCGAGTTGGCTGCGGACGGTTCATCGAAGGCGGCCTGCACCGCGGGCAGGACGTCAGCGGCCGTCTCCGGTTCGATCGGCAGGACAATATGCTTGCAGCCGAGATGCTCCGCGATCCGGCTTGCGGCGGCGGTCTCGTCGATCTTCGAATTCGGGAATCCCGCCGTAAATGCGATGACGCTACGGCCGGCGGAACGCGTCATCGCCGCAGCTACGGCACCGGAATCGATCCCGCCTGATAGGAATGCTCCGACCGGTACGTCGGACAACATGTGCCGTCCGACGGTGCCGAGTACCCGTTCGCGGGTTTCCTCGATCCATTCCGCCTCGCTGCGTCCGTGAAGGGTCTGAATCCGGGGCTTCCAATATTGTTTCAGAGTCGCTTCGCCGATCTCGCCGATGGTGAGAGCATGGCCGGGCGGGACAGCGCGCACCTGGCGGAAGATCGAGCGTGGACCGAGGACATGTCCGAAGCAGAAGAAATCATGCACGCCGGCTTCATCGACATCGAATTCATAACCCGGGATTTCGCGCAGTGACGGAATCTCGGAGGCGAACGCGATGCCCCCTTGCTGCTCAGAAACAAACAGCGGCTTGATGCCGAGCGGATCTCGGACGAGGCGCAGGGTTCGCGTTGCGCGATCCCAGATCGCGGCGGCGTACATGCCCTCGGCGCGTAACCAGGCGTCGTCACCCCAACTGATGAAAGCAGCGAGCAATGTCTCGACATCGCTTCGTGTCTTAAAAGCGTACTTGGGTCCGATCTCGCGGCGAAGCTCGGGGTGATTGACGATTTCGCCGTTGCAGACGATTGCAAAACGGCCGTCAGGGCTGACGATCGGCTGATGGCCGCCGTCGATATCGATGATGCTGAGCCGGCGCATGCCGAAGCCGAAATCGCCGTCGATCAGGTAGCCGGCATCATCGGGTCCGCGATGCAGCAACCGATCACATTGCCGCCCGATCACGGCCCCTTCGACCGGGCGACCAGCCCTTCGATACCAACCTGCAATTCCGCACATCTGGGGAAGCGCCTACGTGCCCTAAGCGCAGACGTTCTGTGGTCCCCAAGGCTGGAAGGCGAGTTAAATTACGTTAGATTACAAACAGTTCATCGAGGTGTTAGATAGTGTTCACCTCGGCCACTGAAAGGCTGGTCCGAGCCCGATTTACAGGCAAGCCTCGAGGTAGGGCTGGTCGAAACCGAACTGCTTGGCCTTTTCGAGCGTGTAGGGACGAAGGCCCATCGAGCGATACTCGCCAACGATCTTCCCGTCCGAGGTCTCGTCGAGATACTCGAACTTGAACAGCTCCTGGGTGACGATCACGTCGCCCTCCATGCCAATCACTTCGGTGATGTTCGTCGTCCGGCGCGAACCGTCGCGGAGGCGCTTCACCTGGACGATGAGATCGACCGAGTCCGCGATCTGGCGGCTGATCGCCTCCTTCGGGACCTTGATGTCCGACATCATCACCATGTTCTCCATACGCGCGAGGCATTCGCGCGGGGAGTTGGAGTGGAGCGTCGCCATCGAGCCGTCGTGACCGGTATTCATGGCCGCGAGCAAGTCGAAGCACTCCGGTCCGCGAATCTCACCCAGGATGATGCGGTCGGGGCGCATACGCAGGGCGTTGATGACGAGGTCGCGGATGGTGATGGCGCCCTGGCCCTCAAGGTTGGCCGGGCGGGTTTCGAGCGGCAGCCAGTGCGGCTGCTGCAGCCGAAGCTCGGCCGCGTCCTCGATTGTGATCACGCGCTCGCCTGGGTCGATCATCTTCGACAGTGCGTTGAGCATCGTCGTCTTACCGGAACCGGTACCACCCGAGATGACGACGTTCATGCGCGATGCGCCGGCGATCTTCAGGATCGTGGCCATCTTCTCAGACATCGACCCAAAGCCGCGCATCATGTCGAGCGTGATTGGCTTCTCGGAAAACTTACGAATTGAGATGGCGGTCCCGCGAAGCGACAGCGGCGGAACGATCACGTTGACGCGGCTGCCGTCCTGGAGGCGCGCGTCGCAAAGCGGAGTGGTCTGGTCAATGCGGCGACCGACCTTGTTCACGATGCGCTGGGCGATCTGGAACAGATGCTCTTCGTCGCGGAACTGGATCTGCGCGATCTCCAGCTTGCCCTTGCGCTCGACGTAGGTCTGCTCGGGCCCATTGACCATGATGTCGCTGATGGCCGGGTCGGCGAGCAGCTCTTCGAGCGGCCCGAGGCCCAGCAGTTCGTCGACCAGTACCTTCTCGAGCGCGAACTGCTCGCGGCGGTTGAGCGTGATCTTCAGCTCGGCGAGCACTTCCGAGATAATCGGGCGGAATTCTTCGGCGAGCTCGTCCTTGTTGAGAGTCGCGGCGGCTTCCGGGTCGACGCGCTCGAGGAGCCGCGGGAGCACCTGCTCCTTGATGCGGTGAACCGACGCTTCGAAGCCTTCGACTTTGCTGCTGCCCTGCTCGCCGCTCGCATTCTGGCGCGCGGTGAGACGGTCCATGGCGCCCATACCGCTGGCGGCGCCGCCGTCACTGACGGGGGCCTCTACGGGCGGGGTCAGCTCATCGATCGGAGGGAATTGGTCGCCGCCAGCCGGAGCGGAGCCGACCGAGCCGCCGCCCTTCATGGGTTTCGCCACGCCGAAATTCGGACGTGAACCGCTCATCCCACCACGCTTGCCGAATGCGCTCATTGGCTATTGTCACTCGCTTAACTGGATTTGCGCCCAGAGCATTAACGGCAGATGCCTAAAGAAAGACTAACCTTGCCGTTTTTGGCTAGACGCCATGCCGGCAGGAGTCCGCCGGCGGAGCAAGGGAAGAGACCCGCTCGTAGGTTTCAAAGCTGGTTCGGCTGCGCACGCGGTAGTGCGAGAGCATCTCGACGAAACGCGGATCGCGCATGAAGAAAGTCATGATGTCGTAGCCAGCCTGACCCGGCCGCGGCCTTGAAACGATGATTCGTGTTGGCGGCGCGCAGGCGAAATCCTGGACCGTTTCCGATACGATCTGTCGGCCCAGAGCAGTCAGACGTGGGTCGGGATTTCCCTGCTGCTCGTTGCGGACGATCGCCCCCAACATCCAATGACCCATGTAGCGCCACGGGTTTCGAAACTTGTGCTGTAGTGTCACCGACCAGGGGACTGCCGTCTCGACGGCAAGGAAGCCGACGGACTCGCCCGGTCGAATACCGGCGATCGCGCCGTTCAAGTCGGGGCTCGGTAGGGATGGGTGCAGCTGCTCCTCAGCCGTTAGGAACAACGGCAGGGCGAGGAGGGCGGGAGCCGCCAGGCGAAGGAAACGCATTGAGGCATCGGATTCCACGAGCAGGGCCGCAATCGCCAGCGAGGTGCAGCCCAACAGCGGGATCGAGTGATAGACCCAACCCTTCGCCTGGATGAAATAGATGCCGGCGAAGGCGATGCTCGCGACGAACAAGGCTGACGCCAGGGGTGCCTCGGCTCGAAGGACCTTCACGTGCCCCCCCAACACGCAAAGCAGGATGAGTCCCGCGACAGCGAATGGTCCGAAGAGATGGAGCACGCTCGGCGCACCAAGGAGCCCGTAGGAAAGTTGCACCAGCGGAACGACGACGGTGAAGAAATCCCGGGCCAGCAGTAGGAATGCGGCCGCGTAGAGCAAGCCGAATCCGACAAGCGCCATCACCTCCGGTCGGCGCCATGACCAGGCTCTCCCTTGACCGGAAATCAACCAGAGCTCGAGAAGGCCGGGAACGATCAAGAAATAGTGCTTCAGCGCAAAGCCAGCCGCCGCGATGATTCCGATCAGCAAAGCGAGGCCGGTCGAAACCGGCAGGCGCTGCCGGCGTGCCGCGATCAGCGCCGCATAGGGCAGTGTCCCGATCAGGACGATTTGTTCGCGCTGGCCGAGGTGGACCCACGGGATCCCGAGCAAGGCAAGCGCTGCAAAGGCGAGCAGCATCGTGCGTCGACGCGGCGCGAGACTGGTCAGAAATCGGTCGGTCGCAGCCAGGGAGACAGCCGCATAACAACCCATGGCTACGGCGAGCACCGCTTCGATCCGGACGTGAAGCCAGTCCGCCACACGATCGATGGGAAGCGCCATCCAGAACCACAAGGGCGGGTTCACCTCGATAATGTCGCGATAGAGACGGGCGCCAGCATGGAGACGGCCCGCAATCCACAACTGCCAGGCGACGTCGGAATCGACGGTTCCGCTCAGGCGAGTGACCGTCATGATCGCCGTGACCGCCAGAGCGAACCACAGTGCGCGCGACGTCGTCACGCCGTCCCGCGCAGCCGCTTGCTGCTCAGTGAGGATCGTCCCGCACATCGCCGCCATTGCTAGCGGATGATGGTAAACGCCACGTAAGGAAGTGGTTTAGGCGCCGGCGCTTTCGGCGAGGACGGTCAGGCCCTTGTCGCTGACCTCGGCGAAGCCGCCGGTGACGCTGATCTTCTCCGGCTGCCCACCTTGGGTCCGATAAATTGCAACGTCCCCGTTGCGGAGCGTCGTCATGTAGGGCGCATGGCCTGCCATGATGCCGGACTCACCCTCGGTGCCCGGAACGACGACCATGTAGACGTCGTCGGACATGACCAGCCGATCTGGAGTCACCAACTCGAAACGCAGGTCGGCCATCAGTGATTGCTTTCAATCTTCGCGTCGAATGCGTGGGTCGCCGCTTCGAACTTGTCGCGGCAGCCCGTGTTGCAGAATCCGACGACCTTGCCCCGATAGACCGTCAAACTGTCGGCGCTGACCGGGTCGCCCGACCATGGGCAGCGCTCGTTGACGCAATCCTCGAGGCGCAGGTCGTTGGCCAAGCTTTAGGCCTCCTGCGCCAGCTTCTCGGCCTTGGCGATCGCCTCGTCGATACCGCCGACCATGTAGAAGGCCGCTTCGGGCAGGTGGTCGTACTCGCCGTCGACGACCGCCTTGAACGAGCGGACCGTGTCTTCGACCTGGACGAACTTGCCCGGGATGCCGGTGAACACCTCGGCGACGTGGAACGGCTGGCTGAGGAACCGCTGGATCTTGCGCGCACGCGCGACGACCAGCTTATCCTCTTCCGAAAGCTCGTCCATGCCGAGGATGGCGATGATGTCCTGCAGGCTCTTGTACTTCTGCAGCGTCTCCTGGACCTTACGAGCGACCTCGTAATGCTCCTGGCCGACGACGGCCGGGGTCAGCACGCGGCTGACGGAGTCGAGCGGGTCGACGGCCGGGTAGATGCCGAGCTCGGAGATGGCGCGGCTCAACGTGGTCGTTGCGTCCAGGTGGGCGAACGAGGTGGCCGGCGCCGGGTCGGTCAAGTCGTCGGCCGGCACGTAGATGGCCTGCACCGAGGTGATCGATCCCTTGTTGGTCGAGGTGATGCGCTCCTGCAGCGCACCCATGTCGGTCGACAGGGTCGGCTGGTAGCCCACGGCCGAAGGAATACGGCCGAGCAGCGCCGACACTTCCGAGCCCGCCTGGGTGAAGCGGAAGATGTTGTCGACGAAGAAGAGCACGTCCTGGCCCTCCTGGTCGCGGAAATATTCGGCCTGCGTAAGGCCCGACAGCGC
>JAFBAM010000306.1 GCA_019247755.1 Sphingomonas sp. | reverse complement strand
GTCGCAGACCGTACCTCTGTTCGCGCGCGCGCTCGATTTCGTCCAGCAGACGGTCGCCCGCGGCGGCAAGGTGCTGTTCGTCGGCACCAAGCGCCAGGCGCAGGACGCGATTGCTGAATCTGCTCAGTCGAGCGGTCAGCATTTCGTCAACCACCGCTGGCTCGGCGGCATGCTGACCAACTGGAAGACGATTTCCAACTCGATCAAGCGGCTGAAGAGCCTCGAGGACCAGCTGAGCGGAGACACCGCTGGCCTCACCAAGAAGGAAGTGCTCCAGCTGACCCGCGAGCGCGACAAGCTCGAGAAGAGCCTTGGCGGTATCCGCGACATGGGCGGGCTTCCCGACATCATGTTCGTGGTCGACACCAACAAGGAAGAGCTGGCGATCAAGGAAGCCAACACGCTTGGCATTCCGGTCGTCGCGATCCTCGATTCCAACAGCGACCCGAGCGGTATCGCCTTCCCGGTTCCGGGCAATGACGACGCGAGCCGTGCGATCCGCCTCTACACCGACGCGGTAGCGCAGGCGGTCGGCGAGGGCCGAACCGGCAATGCCCAGGCCCGTGGCCAGGACATCGGCGAGATGGCCGAGCCGCCGGCGGAAGCCGCGCTGGAAGCCTGACGCGAGGATACCCATCTTCCGTTCGGGCTGAGCAACGTCGAAGCCCTGTCTTCAGTTTGAAAGAACAAGACGGCCCTTCGACCCGGCTCAGGGCGAACGGTTTTGTGCAAAGGAAATGGACATGGCTGACATTACGGCCGCGACTGTGAAGGAACTGCGTGAGCGCACCAGCGCCGGCATGATGGACTGCAAGAAGGCGCTCGCCGAAACCAACGGCGACATGGAAGCGGCGATCGACTGGCTCCGCGCCAAGGGTCTGTCGGCCGCCGCCAAGAAGGCGGGGCGCACGGCGTCCGAAGGCCTTGTAGGCGTCGTGGTCGAAGGCAACCGCGGTGCAGTCGTCGAGGTCAATTCGGAGACCGACTTTGTCGCCAAGAATGAGATCTTCCAGGATTTCGTCCGGAACGTTGCCAAGCTCGCTCTGCAGCACGGCACCGACGTCGAGGCGCTGGGCGCAGCTCAGTATCCGGAAGGGGGAACCGTCCAGGAGAAGCTGACCGACAACATCGCGAAGATCGGTGAAAACCAGTCCCTTCGGCGCGCGGCGGTGCTGGAAATCGGGCAGGGTGCCATCGTTCCCTACGTACACAACCAGGTCGCGCCCGGCCTCGGCAAGATCGGCGTACTAGTTGCGCTCGAGAGCGCGGCTTCGGCCGATACGCTGATGCAGCTGGGCAAGCAGATCGCGATGCACGTCGCGGCCGCGCACCCGCTGGCGCTCACCGCCGACGATCTCGATGCCGATCTGCTCGAGCGTGAGCGCGCGATCGCCATGGAAAAGGCGAAGGAGAGCGGCAAGCCCCAGAACATCATCGAGAAGATGGTAGAGGGCGGTCTCGCCAAGTTCCGCAAGGAGAATGCTCTGAGCTCGCAACTGTTCGTGATGGACGGCAAGACACCGGTCGCAGAGGTCGTTGCGACGGCCGCCAAGGACGCGGGTACGGGGATCGAGCTGATCGGCTTCGTTCGCTTCCAGCTCGGCGAGGGCATTGAGAAGAAGCAGGAAGACTTTGCAGCTGAAGTTGCCGCTGCTGCGGGCACGAACAAGGCCGAGCCAGTCGCCTAATCGGCAAATTTTCTATCGTTATTGAGGGCGGGGCTTTGGCTCCGCCCTTTTCATTTAAGCTTTGCGGCTTCTGTCTTGCAATTATAGGGAATGCCGGGCCGCTCACAAAAATCGGGCCATTTGCCACTGCTCCGCCAGTATCCAAGCAACCCGATGCGTGAAACTAAGGGCATGAAGCGGGGATCGCGTCGAACCGACGCGAGCGCCGGCCGGAACAAGATGTAGCTGATACTGGCGGCGTCATCATCCGACAGCCTTCCAAGCCAATAATAAACATCATCGACCAACCCGAACTCGCCTAGGCCCTGGATGGCCCAGCCCACCTGGGCCGGCACTACCACCTTTGAACGAAACTCATCGATGCCCGCCTTCAACTTGGCGATGTTGGCAGGAGAGGGGTTCGCGCGCGTCTGATAATATTGAATCGTATTGTAGCCTTCGGGATCCAGCTTAATTGCGGCAATGGGATCGCCAAAGCGCGTCACAAACGCCACTTCCGCCTCACGCATTGCTCCTGTTCCCGCCCAGACTTTCTCAGCCTTTGCCAATTCGGTTCGAGCGGAATTGACGTAACCGGCGTACGCCATCGCCATGATGAAATTGCCAGTTCCGCTCGGCGAGAGGGGGTC
>JAFBAM010000222.1 GCA_019247755.1 Sphingomonas sp. | reverse complement strand
AAAATCGCGCCGTGCCGCGCCTTGCGATCGCGTGCCGGGGCAAGCGCCGCGATCCCCGGCCAAGCGCCTGCCTGGTCATGCTCGCAGGCCAGCCACCGGCTCAGCGACAGCATCGCCTCCGACACCTCGTCATGAGCGCGGCCACGGCTGTGCCGTTCGACGAGCGCCGCCGAGGCCTGGCCAAAGGCGCAGGCCTGTACCTGCATCGACAGGCGTTCCACGCGCCGGTCATCGTCGAGCTGCACCGCCATCCGCACCCTGCTGCCGCACGTCGGCGAACGAACCTCGGCGCAACCGTCCTCCCGATCGAGATCGTGCGGGTCGCTCAGCGACGCCGCCAGCCGAAGGATCTCTGTCGTGTAGAGGACATTGGTCATTCCCGGCGCCACGTAGTGCCGTGGGGGCCATCCTCCAGGACGATGCCTTCGGCCTTCAGCTCCTCGCGAATTCGGTCGGCCGCCGCGAAGTCGCGGTTCTTCTTGGCCTCGGCGCGCGCGGCGATCCGGTCTTGGATCGCCGAAGCATCGCCTTCACCCTGGAACCACTCCGCGGATGAACTTCCGAGCAGGCCGAGCAAGTTAGCGCTGGCCTTCAACTCTCCTCCATCGAGCTGGGCCAGCCGGGACAAGGCAAGCGGGGTGTTTAGGTCGTCACGGAGCGCGTCGAGCACGCCAGCGTCGACCTCCCCGGCTTCTGCATCGCCAGCCTTGCGATAGAGGCCGTCCAGCGTCGCCTTAGCCTGATCGATCAGCGCCTCGGTCCACGGCAGCGGCTGGCGGTAATGCGCGCTTAGCAACGCAAGGCGCAGCGTCGCGCCCTTGTGCGACTTTAGTAATTCTTCCGGCGTGATGATGTTGCCAAGGCTCTTCGACATCTTCTCGGCGCCCATGTCGACGAAGCCATTGTGCACCCAGTAGCGCGCGAGCGGCGCGCCGGCGTGCGCGCAGCGGCTCTGCGCAATCTCGTTCTCGTGGTGCGGGAAGATGAGGTCGAGCCCGCCACCGTGGATGTCTATCGTCTCGCCAAGGTGCCTCTCGATCATGGCCGAACATTCGACATGCCAGCCGGGACGCCCGCGGCCCCAGGGCGAATCCCAACCGATAACGTCCTCGGCGCTAGGCTTCCACAGAACAAAATCGGCAGGGTCGCGCTTATACGGCGCGACTTCGACCCGCGCGCCCGCGACCATCGCGTCGCGGTCCCGCCGGCTCAGCTCACCATAATCCACATCGCTCGGGACCGAGAACAGCACGTGTTCCTGGGCCTCATAGGCATTGCCGGTCTCGATCAGGCGCTGGATCATCGCGACCATCTGTGGGATTTCGCGTGTGCAGTGCGGCGCGATGTCCGGCGGGTTCACGCCGAGGGCGCCCATGTCATCGAGATAGAACCGCTCGTAGCGCTCGGTGATCGCCGAGGGATCGACGCCCTCTTCGGCAGCTGATGCAATGATCTTGTCGTCCACGTCGGTAACGTTGCGGGCATAGATCAGGCTGTCCGCCCCAAATTCGTGCCGGATCAGCCGCGCCAGCGTGTCGAACACCACCGCTGGCCGCGCGTTGCCAATGTGCGCTCGACCGTAGACCGTCGGGCCGCACACATACATTGTGATACGCTTGGGATCGGCGGGGACGAAGTCGCGCTTCTCCCGCGTCATCGTATCGTGGAGGCGGATCATTGCTCGCCGACCTTGTTCGGCTTCAGCCGCCGCGCCTCGACCCAATCGACGATCGCGCGCCCGCTGGCATTCAGCAGCGGATAGGTATGCGACTTGGTCATCCAGTGCGGGCGATCGGCCTGCGGGCCATAGACCATGTCGGTTGCGAGGTTCGCCAGCAAGAAAAAGAGCGTCGCGCCGAGCAGGCCCTTCAGCGCCCCGAACCCGCCGCCGAGCACGCGATCGAACGGACCGAGCAGGGAATGCCGCCGCGTCTTTCCCCCGATCAGCCGCGCGAGCAGCTTCACGACGACGAAGGTGGGCACGAACAGGATCGCAAAGGCGAGGACTGCCGCCGCGGCCGAGCTGGTGTGGAAGCTATTGATGATCCCGGTCCACAGCTGCGTGTGGAACAGCTTCAGCATGGCGATCGCGACAACCCAGGCGAACAGCGAGATGACCTCGTGCACGAACCCGCGCACGAAGCCAACGGCGCCGCCGCCGATCAGCAGGAGGAAAACGAAGACGTCGAGCGCGGTCACAGCTCGGCGCTAGCGGACACCAACAGCCTAGTCGAGAATGGTCGCGCCTTCTTCACGGCGATGGGCCGTTCTTGGCGAACGGAGCCGCAAAAGGCTGAGGCCCGCGGCGACGAGCGCCGCGACCGCGGATGCGGCGAGCAGGCTCGGTCCGACGCGGACGCTCGACAGATGGAAAGCGACCCCGACCGCCACAGCGCCCGACGTCTGTCCAAGCAACCGCGCGGTCGCCAGCATTCCCCCCGCAGCTCCGGATCGCTGGCGCGGCGCCGAGCTCACGATGGTACGGTTGTTAGGCGATTGGAACAGCCCGAATCCGGCACCGCACACCGCCATTCGCCAGACGATGTCGAGCGTCGCGGGGTGCGTCCCGAGCCGCGACAGCATGAACAGCCCGAAGGCGAAGATCGCCAGCCCAACGCCGCCGATCAGCCCGGCCCGAACCTTGTCGGCGAGCCGCCCGGCGATCGGCGCGACGACACCGAGCGCCAACGGCCACGGCGTCATTAGCAGCCCCGTCTCGAACGCGCTTCGGCCCAGCACTGACTGAAACAGGAACGGCAGGGTCACATAGGCAAGCATCTGGGCCGCGAAGGAGACGGTCGACGTCCCAATCGACATGCTGAAGATACGGATCTTGAGGAGGTCGACGGGGAACAAAGGCGCCGGGTCGCCCCACTCGCGCCGCACGAGGAGCGCGCCCGCCGCGATCCCAACGGCGATTAGCGCGGCGCCAAGCACGCCGCTTTCGCGCGCGAAAGTCTCGGCTCCGAAGACCGTGCAGCCCATCATCGCGGCGCTCAACAGGGCCGCAATCCAGTCGAAGGGGTGCCCGTGGCCTTCGACGTGCGGCAGCGCCTTGATGCCGATGACCACGGCCGCAACGCCGATTGGCAGGTTGATGAGGAACAGCCACGGCCACGACGCGACGCTAAGGATCAGCGCGGCGAGCGTCGGTCCGGCCGCCGCCGACATCGACAGCACGAGCGCGTTATAGCCGATGCCTCGCCCAAGCATGTCCGCCGGATAAGTGGCGCGGACCAGCGCGGCGTTCATGCTCATGATGCAGGCCGCGCCAATGCCCTGGAACACTCGCGCTCCGATCAGATCCGTGAGGCTATGCGAGAGTGCACATCCAAGCGAGCCCAGGGTGAAGAAGACGAGACCTGGGATATAGATTTGGCGGTAGCCGCAACGGTCGCCGTAAGCGGCAAGCGGCAGCAGCAGGATGGTGATCGTCAGCTGGTAGGCATTGACGATCCAAACGGACGTCGCGGGCGAAGCCCCTAGGTCGCCGGCGATCGTCGGCAATGCCACGTTGGCGATTGAGCCGTCGAGCACCGCCATCGACAGGGCGAGCCAGATCGCGGCAGCGGACCAGTATCGCCGCGGGACCGGCAGTCCGTCCTGATGCTCATGCGCAGTGGGTGCAGCGGTTTCGCGATTCACTTTGGGGTCCGTGGCTGGACACCCAACGAACTGCAACCCGCGCGGATGCTAAGGCTGTTTGTCCGCTATTTCGGACGGCGAAGGACGGCGACGAGGCTGACCCCGAACGGCATCGGCGTGCGGCCGACCATGCCGGCTTCGAGGCTGAAGATCTTCTCTAGGGCCCAGTTGACCGGCGCGCTCGGCAGGCTGTCGTCAGCCGATTCCTTACGGGTCAGCTTACCGACGATCCGTGCAGCGGCGACCAGCGGAAACAGCAAGGTGTTGAAGAAGCTCAGCAGCTGGATTTCGAAACCCGCGTCTCGGACGACGCGCTGCAGCTCGCGCTTGGAATAACGGCGGAAATGGTGGTGGGCGACATCATGCGCGCTCCACATCCAGGGGTTGGCAGGCACGGTCAGCAAGAGCGCCCCACCGGGTTTCAACCGCTTGAGGATAGCCTTCAGAGACGCGACATCGTCCGGAACATGCTCAAGTACATCGAGCAAAGCGACAAGATCGTAACAATCGCGCTCAAACATCGAGAGATCCGGGAGCCGCGCGCTCTTGATCTCTCGGCCAAGCCGTTTGGCCGCCAGCGCCCGCGCACAATCGTCGAGCTCGCAAGCGTCAAGCGCTCCATATTTGCCGAGCATTGGTAGATTGTGTCCCGTGCCGCAGCCGACCTCGAGCACCCGCGCCTTCTTCGGCGGCCTGGCGATACGCTCGATCACGGACGCCAGGATGCGCCGCCGAGCAATGAACCACCAGTGGTCCTGGTCCAGTTCGGCCATGCGGTCGAAGACGGCGCGTTCCATGCAATTCCCCCTTGGTAGGGCCGTTCTGACCGCCAAGAGGTAAAGGTATCGTAAACCATTCCATTCTAGCCTTCCTTCAAACAGGGAGGTTTCCGTGTCTGCTCAGCCGCGTAAGAAGGCCGTCCTCATCACGCCGCCGAACGTCGGCGACCTCCACGCGCAGCTGGTCAAGCGCGGCATGGTTGCGCCGCTTATCTCGGTCATCGTGCCGGTAAAGAACGAGGAAGAAGGCATTTTGCCTTTCGTCGAGCGCGTGGGCGCCATCCTCGAACAGGTAACCGAGGGCAAAGGCTGGGAAATCCTGTTCGTCGATGACGGCAGTACAGATTCGACCTTCGGAGCGATCATCGCAGCGAACCATCGCGACGCCCGGGTGCGCGCTCTCTCCCTCTCCCGCAACTTCGGCAAGGAAGCTGCCCTAAGCGCCGGGCTCGACCATGCCCGCGGCAGTGCCGTGGTCCCGATGGATGTCGACATGCAGGACCCACCCGAAGTCCTGCCGGAAATGGTCGCCAAGTGGCGCGAAGGCCATGAGATGGTGTTCGGCGTCCGCGGGTCGCGCGCCGAAGACAGCTTCGGGAAGCGCATGACCGCAGGCCTCTTCTATCGCGCCCACAACATGGTCTCGACGGACAAGATCCCGGAAAATGCCGGCGACTTCCGCCTGATGGACCGCAAGGTCGTCGACGTGATCCGCGCAATGCCGGAGCGCAACCGTTTCATGAAAGGCCTCTTCGCCTGGGCCGGCTTCCGCCAGACCTCGGTAGAATATGACCGCGCCGAGCGCGAGACGGGCAAGTCGAAGTATAATTACTGGAAGCTGTGGACGCTGGCGCTCGACGGAATCACCTCAGCGTCGACGGTTCCGCTGCGCATCTGGAGCTATGTCGGCGCCGTCGTCGCGCTATTCGCGATGGGCTATGCGGGCTTTCTCGCCGCAGAGACGATGATCTTCGGTAACGCCGTGCCGGGCTATGCGTCGATCATGACGTCGGTCCTGTTCCTCGGCGGCGTCCAGCTGATCTCGCTCGGCGTACTCGGTGAATATGTTGGCCGCATCCTCACCGAAACTAAGCAGCGACCGCTTTACGTGGTGCGCGACACCGTGGGGCTGGACACGGACATCGTTCGCTAACGGCCGAGGATTTGGTCGACCAGCGCGCGAAGGTTGCCAAATTCTGCGAGCTTGATTCCCTCTACGGCCTGCAGGCCCTTTGGCGTCCATGCGCTCTCAAATCCAAGTTTGGCCGCCTCCTTGAGGCGTAGCCCGGCATGCGCGACCGGTCGGATTTCACCCGACAGTGCGATCTCACCTAGAATCACCGCTTCCTGCGGTACCGGGCGCTCCGACAGGGCCGAAACAAGTGCAGCTGCGACCGCCAGGTCCGCAGCGGGGTCGCTTAGGCGATAGCCCCCGGCAACGTTCAGGTAGACCTCCGCCGTTGCGAAGCTGAGGCCGCAGCGGGCCTCCAGCACGGCCAGGATCATGGCCAGCCGTCCGCTATCCCATCCGACCGAAGCGCGTCGCGGCGTCGCGCCGCTAGCCAGTCGCACGGTCAGCGCCTGAATCTCTACCAGGACCGGCCGCGACCCCTCGATCGCCGGGAACACGCTGGTTCCACTGACCGCCTCGCCCCGGTGGGTCAGGAACAGGGCTGAAGGGTTGGGAACCTCGATCAGCCCCGCACCTTCCATGGCGAACACGCCGATCTCGTCGGTGCCGCCGAAGCGGTTCTTCATCGCGCGGAGGATGCGATACTGGTGGCTGCGCTCACCCTCGAAGCTCAGCACGGTATCGACCATATGCTCGAGCACGCGGGGGCCCGCGATGGTGCCATCCTTGGTGACGTGACCGACCAGCACCAGCGCGGTGCCGCGCTCCTTGGCGAAGCGGACGAGCTCCTGCGCGGAAGCGCGGACCTGGCTGACCGTGCCGGGCGCACCGTCGATTAGGTCCGAATGCATGGTCTGGATGGAATCGATGATCAGCAGCGCCGGCGGTTCGCCATCACTGACGGTGGTCAGGATATCGCGGACGGAAGTCGCCGCTGCGAGCCGCACTGGGGCCGCGCCCAGCCCGAGGCGCACCGCGCGCAGCCGCACTTGTTCGGCGGATTCCTCGCCGGAGACGTAAAGGACCTTGTTGCCCTCGCTCGCCAGCCGGGCCGCAACCTGCAGCAACAGCGTCGACTTGCCGATGCCGGGATCACCGCCGACCAGCATCGCCGAGCCGGCGACGATGCCGCCGCCGATCGCTCGATCGAACTCGGCAAGCCCGCTCGGCAACCGTTCCGGCAGGGCCGCCGGCGTCTCCAGCCCAACCAGCGGGATGACCCGTCCGCCGCCCTGCAGATTGTGCTTCGCCGCGAAGATGCTGGAGACCTCCGCGGACTCCTGGACGAGCGTGTTCCACTCTGCACAATCGGCGCATTGCCCCTGCCAGCGGAAGGAAACCGAACCGCAGGCCTGGCAGACGTATCGAGACTTCGGTTTCGCCATGACCGATGCGTAACTGATCCCGTTTCGTTCTCCTAGCCCGAAACCGGCAGACCGCAGCGATTTCCGTTGATATGTCGGTTCGCATGACAGAGGTCCCGTTAGCTCCGCTCGGCATGCTGCTGCTGGTTGCCTGCCTCATCGCGATGCTGACGCGGCGGCTGGGACTGCCCTACATCGTTGGGCTGGTAGTCGCAGGGTTCCTCATCGCACTGCTACCCAGCAGTCCCGAGGTGCCGCTGTCGCGAGACCTGATCTTCAACGTCTTGCTTCCGCCGCTCGTGTTCGAGGCAGCGCTCCAGCTCAATTGGAAGCGCTTTCGAGCCGAACTGACCCTGACCCTCACCCTCGCCTTCCTGGGCGTCGCTATTGCCGCCGCAGTGGTTGCATCCGGCATGCACATGATCGTGGGCTGGAGCTGGATCGCTGCGGCCCTGTTCGGCGTGCTGATCGCCGCCACCGATCCCGTGTCAGTGATCGCCGCGTTTCGGGAAATGCGCTGCCTGCCCCGCGTTTCGATGGTCGTCGAATCCGAAAGCCTGCTCAACGATGGCGTCGCGGCGGTCGGGTTTGCCATCCTGTCCGCCATTGCCGCGGGTGCATCACCCGGCGCGGCAAGCGTTATCCCAGCGTTCCTGTGGACGTTAGGCGGGGGCGTCCTCATCGGACTGGCTGTCAGCGGCGCAGTCCTCATGATCGTCGGCCGGACCGACGATCCGCTGGTCGAGATCACGCTGACCACGATCGCCGCTTATTCCTCGTTTCTGCTTGCCGAGCATTTCGGCGCGTCCGGAATCATCAGTGCGATGAGTGCGGGATTACTTATCGGCAGCGCCGGTACGCGGTTCCTTTCGCGGGCCGGCCGCAACCGGGTTCACTGGGCCTGGGAATATTTCGCATTCCTGGCCAACAGCTTCGTTTTCATCCTCATCGGGATGAGCGTCGCCAGCCAACCGCTCCACCGGCTTGGCGTAGCCGCGGCAACGGTCGCGATCCTGCTCGTCCTGGCCGGGCGCGCCTTGTCGATTTATCCGTTGGCAGTCCTGTTCCGCTGGTCACGGTGGCAAATTCCGCCGGCGTTTCAGCACACGCTTTTCTGGGGCGGCCTTCGCGGAGCCTTGGCACTAGCGCTCGCCCTCACTGTTCCCGCAACGGTCCCCGAACGAGGCGCGATCATCCTCGCCGCCTTCGTGGTGGTGGCTTTCTCGATCCTGATTCAGGGACTGACGATGCCTTGGCTGATCAAGCGTCTGGGCCTCGCCGGAAAGGAACCGGAGCGGGCAGTTGCCGCATCCACAAAGCACCCCTAGCTAGCGGCGGTGAGCTTCCTTCCCGAACCGCTGCGCATCCCGTCGTTCCGTTATTTCTGGGTCGCCCGGCTGACCAACACAATCGCGCAAATGGCGATGGTGATCGTCATCGGCTGGCAGGTGTACGACATCGCTCGCCACACAATGGGTTTGAAAGAGGCGGCGCTGAGGCTCGGCATCATCGGCGTGGTTCAGTTCGTGCCGCTTTTCCTCCTCACCCTGGTGACCGGATGGACTGCAGATCGGGTGGACCGGCGCTGGATCGGTCGTGCATCTGTCGGTCTCGAGCTTGCCTGCGCGGCGACGCTCGCCTGGTTTGCGTGGACGCACAGCACCACGCTCGAGATCCTCTATATCGTCGCCGCACTATTGGGCGTAGCCCGCGCCTTCGCAGGCCCAGCGCTCGGCGCACTAGCGCCCAACCTGGTTCCTCGCGAGATCCTGCCGCGCGCGATCGCCCTCTCGTCAATCGCCTGGCAAAGCGGCGCGATCGTCGGGCCGGCGCTGGGCGGCTATCTATACGCGCTGGCGCCTTTCGCGCCTTACGCGGCGAGCACGATCCTGTTCGGCATCGGCCTTGCTGGCCTGTTCGCGATTGGCCCGGTAGCCCGCACCGAGATCAATCGGGGCCCCAATCCGTGGGCGCAGATGATCGACGGCCTGCACTATGTGCGCCGTAACAGGCTCGTCCTCGGGGCCATTAGCCTCGATTTGTTTGCGGTCTTGCTGGGCGGCGCAACCGCGATGCTCCCAGTGTTCGCGCGGGACGTGCTCAATGCCGGCCCTGAAGGGCTGGGACATTTGCGTGCCGCACCTGCGGTCGGCGCAACGCTGACCGCTGCTTTCTTCTCGTTCAGGCCGCTAAAGCACAATGTCGGCACAAAAATGTTGACCGCGGTCGGGGTGTTTGGGGCGGCGACGATCATCTTCGGATTTTCGCGATGGATGCCACTTTCGCTTTTCTGCCTCGCTTTGCTGGGCTCGGCGGACATGTTTTCGGTCTATGTTCGCCAGTCGCTGATCCAGCTCCACACGCCTGACGATATGCGCGGACGCGTAGGCGCCGTTTCGTCGCTCTTCATCTCCGCTTCCAACGAGCTGGGCGAGGCCGAAAGCGGCTTCCTCGGCGCGCTCATCGGCCCAGTCCCGGCAGTAATTGCAGGCGGGATCGGCGCAATCGTCGTGGTTTTCCTGTGGTCCTGGTGGTTTCCCGAACTGCGGCTTGCAAAAACCTTCGATCCACCCGATTTGCGCACGGCACCAGCAGAGGAGAGCTAGGGCATGAAAGCCGCCAATATCCTCGAGACCATCGGCAACACGCCGCACGTGCGGATCAACCGCCTGTTCGGGCCCAACGCCGAAGTCTGGATCAAGCAGGAACGGACAAACCCGGGCGGCTCGATCAAGGACCGCATTGCGTCTGCGATGGTCGAAGATGCCGAGCGTACGGGTAAGCTGAAGCCCGGCGGTGTGATCGTCGAACCGACCAGCGGCAACACTGGCATCGGCCTGGCGATGGTGGCAGCGGTGAAGGGCTACCGCCTGATCCTCGTGATGCCGGACAGCATGAGCGTCGAGCGCCGGCGGCTGATGCTGGCCTATGGCGCCGAATTCGAGCTGACGCCGCGCGAGAAGGGCATGAAAGGATCGATTGCCCGGGCCGAGGAAATCATCGCCGCGACGCCGGGTTCGTGGATGCCTCAGCAATTCGAAAACCCAGCGAATCTCGAGGTTCACCGCCGCACGACGGCGCAGGAAATCCTGCGGGACTTCGGTGACAACCCGCCGGACGCGCTGATCACCGGTGTCGGGACCGGCGGCCACATCACCGCATGCGCCGAGGTGCTTAAAGGTCAGTGGCCAAGTCTCAAGGTATTCGCAGTTGAACCGACACTGTCGCCGGTCCTGTCCGGAGGCCAGCCCGGACCGCATCCTATCCAAGGGATCGGCGCCGGTTTCATTCCAGCCATCATGGATACGAGCGCGCTCGACGGCGTGATCCAGGTCACGCCGGACGACGCCAAGGAGATGGCGCGGCGCGCCGCTCGCGAAGAAGGGATGCTCGTCGGGATTTCGTCGGGTGCGACACTGGCGGCCATCGCGCAGAAACTGCCGGAACTGGGCGAGAAGGCTCGCGTGCTCGGATTCAACTACGACACCGGCGAGCGCTATCTCTCGGTGGCGGACTTCCTCCCGCAGGAAGCTTAAAATAGCAGTAACCCTGTTCGTTTCCGAGCCAGTTAACTCGCGCGCGTAAAAGGCTTCACCTTGGCCGCGAACTGCGGCCGCATTGGACAGGTGGAGTTGAATGCGCCGTACGCTGTTCGGCAGGTCGTCGGAACAGGAGCTTCCAAACGCGACGCGCGCGACGGCGCGCGAGGCGCTTCTGTTCGACGTTCGCGATCATACTGACAGCGCGGAGCTAACTCTTGCCGAGCGGCGTGTCGGCAGTTGGAGCTATGCTCCCTGGCTGGTGCTGGCCGGCCATGTCATCATGGCCGGTAGCGTCCTGCTGCAGCAGAATCCTGAAGTCAGTTGGGGACAACTGGCTAACGTTTACATGCCCTTGATGCTCGCCCTCGCATTCGACACTTCGGCAGGTTTGATCATGCTGTTTTGGCGGCGGCTGCAGATGGCTCCGCACACCGTGATCCGGATTATGTGCGGCTATCTTGCGGGCACTGGAGCATCCTGGGCGATGGCAAGCGTTGCCGCGGGATCGGCGCAGCTCGCAGACGCATCGTTCGTCACCCTCGCCATGTCGGCGGGCTTTTTCGTCCGATCACTGGTCTCCGCTTCGGCTCCGCCGCTTGCGTTAATCAATGCCGCCGTAGCTTTCACCACGACCGCGCTCTTCTCGAGTAATCCCCAGGTCACATTCGCTATCGACAGCATGGCGACGCTGATGCTTGTCTACAGCATCGCCGTTACGCAGAAGACCTTGTTTGCCGGCCGGGTTCGGCTCGCACTCGAATGGCAGGCCAAGAAAGCCCTCAATTTCGTCGACGAGTTCGAGAATAGCGGCCGCGGATGGTTCTGGGAGACCGATTCTCTCGGCACGCTGTCATACGTTTCCCGACAGCTCGCCGACGACTTCCAGTGCGAGCCGCAGGCCCTCCTCGGTCGCCAATTCACCGATCTCCTATCCGTGGATCAGGCTTCGGACTCGATGGAAGAAAGGAAGACGCTCGGCTTCCATCTGTCGGCACGCTTCCCGTTCTCCGACGTGGTCGTGAGGCCGGCTAGCGAGCAGGATGTCCACTGGTCGCTTTCGGGC